>NZ_JBFUIP010000007.1:0-71670 GCF_056401815.1 Aminobacter sp. P4_D5
AGGCCGGGGATCTTGCCCAGATGGGCGGTAACCTGATCAAGCATGCGTTCGGCGCGCGCCTCCCACCCTGCGTGATGGCGCATGACGAGGAAGAAGCCCTTCGGCAGCGTCCACATAGCGAAGTTGCGTGGCACGTAGCCCGATAGAGGCCGTGTCCATTCATGGCTCGGATAGCCGTGCAGGTTGACGTGCAGCTGTGCACCGGTCAGGCGCTGGGCCTCGATGCGAATGGCCTTTTCGTGCAGCACGCCGCGGGTGTTTTCCAGCGTGCGGTATTCAAGATCGTCGCCCATCGCAGTGTAGCGCGCGGCATGATGCATGTGGCGTGGATTGGCGGCCCGCAGCCTTTGATGCAGCGCATAGCCGTCAGGGTTTTCCATTGGGCTAACGCTGAAATGCGCGTTTGGCCGCCGTGCCAGCACCTTTGCCGCGCGCATGGCCCCAACGATGCCGGTATTTTCATTGGCGTGCTGGCCACCGCTGATGATGACGGGCGCATCCGTTCCCTTGACAAAGCGACCCAGTACAGGCCGGCCCGCGCGGCTCAGAGCTTCGAAGGGCTGGCCGCCGATGGCATCGAGCTCAGCGATCACCTGCGCGAAGAAGGGCGGCTCGCGCATCGTATCGACTGCGACAACAGGACCGCCAGTAATATGCGATGACAATGGCCGCACGCTGACCGCGACAGCGGGCACCGAGCCCTGCGCGATCTCAGGCACGATCTGGCCGGGACGAAGCCCCCGATCGCCGAGCGGACGGCCAGACTTCTTCTGGAAGACTTCAAGCAGCGAGAAGTAGAAATCCTCGTGCAGCGCCTCGCGCAGGCTGAGCACTTCGTCGCCATAGGCCAAACGCTCGTCGGCTGCGGGAAGTACTGCCTGAATGTTCAACTCGTCGAAATAGGGCTCAGTCATTCCCCACTCATGTGACTGGATGGCGGCCACCGTCTCGGCAAACAGCTGCTCGTAGTCCGTTTCCAGTCGCTCGCCAGGGCCGGTGCCGCTGATAATCCAGCCGGTCGGCGACACGATGGTTTCTCCAACAAAATCGGCATGCACCCGGTTGGGGGCGAAAACGGTGTGGCTTGCCGTGCTGCCGTCGGCCAGCGTCAGTGTCACACCGTAGTGGAACAGGTCATCGGGGCGGGCGGCGAAGGATATCCTGATGTCCCCGGCAAGGGCGGCAAGCGGATAGGTTTCGAGGATGAAGCGGTTTTTTGGCGCGCGCTCGTGAACGGGATAGGTGACCGCAATTTCGGTCACACCGGCCAGATCGAGTTCTTCGAGGAAGAAGTGCAGCAGCGGCTTGTAGGCGGAACGGATGCGGGCGCTGATGCCTTTTTGTGCCAGCTTCTGCTCGGCCGCCTTGCGGCTCGCGCTGTCGTCGAAGGTCCACGCCTGCAGCGTCGCGCCCACACCTGCAGCGGTTGCGACGAGCGCATCCAGCGTGCGCCCGTAGGTCTTTTCGAAAATCGATGTCATCGTGAGGTTCTACCTGTCGGATCGAGGCTGTCGCGGAGCCAGTCACCAAGAAGGTTGAGGCCAAGCACGGTCAGCAAAATGGCGAGGCCGGGAAAGACGCTGACCCACCAGGCCAGCTGCAGATAGGTGCGTCCGTCGGCCAGCATGCCGCCCCAGCTCGGGATCGTCGGATCGACGCCAAGGCCGAGGAAGGTCAGGCTCGACTCGAGCAGGATGTTGCTTGCGACGTTCAGCGTCATCAGCACGATCACCGGTCCGATCAGGTTCGGCAGCAAATGCTGGAAGATGATGCGCCAGTCCCGTACGCCGATGGCACGCGCCGACAAGATGAATTCCCGTTCGCGCAAAGTCAGCACCGAGCCGCGCACGAGGCGGGCATACTGCACCCATTGCGACACGATCAGCAGGATGATCGTATTGGTCAGGCTGCCACCGACGATGGCAATGAATGTGATGGCCAGGAGAATGAAAGGCATCGCCAGCTGGATGTCGGCAAAGCGCATGACGACCATGTCCCAAAAGCCGCGATAGTAGCCGGCGATCAGGCCCATCAGCACGCCGATGACCAGGGCACCTGCAACCGAGGTGAAGCCAACAAGCAGCGATATCTTGCCGCCGGCAACCACGCGCGCCAGCACGTCGCGTCCCAGCGGATCGGTACCAAGCGGATGGGCAGCGTTGACGAAGGGCGGCGTCAGGCGGGCGAGCAGGTCGATCTTGGCGCCACCGCCGGGAAACAGCAGGTCGGAAAAGACCACCGCGAGACAGATCGTCACGGTGAGGAAGGCGCCGAGAATGAATTCCAGGCTCATGAAGCGCGACTGGCGCAAGGAGAATGTCTTGGAGGCCATGGCCGTCTACTCCGTACGGATGCGCGGATCGACCAGCCCGTAAGCGATATCGACCAGAAGATTGACGCCGACGATCATCAGCGAGAGCACGGTGATGACGGCCTGAAGCACGGGATAGTCGCGTGCGCCCACAGCATCGAAGGCCAGCGTGCCCATGCCGGGCCAGTTGAACACGCGCTCCACCACCACGATGCCGCCGAGCAGGCCGCCGAACTGCAATCCGAAATAGGTGATGAGCGGAATGGCACAATTGCGAAGCGCGTGTTTGTAGAGGACCTTGCTTTCGCTCAGCCCCTTGGCGCGCGCCACCATGATGTATTGCGATTGCAGTGTCTCGAGCATCGACGTGCGCACGAGCCGCACATTGGTTGCCGTCAGGATGACACCCATTGTCACGGCGGGCATGATGTAGGCTAAGGCACTGTCCATGCCGCTGGGCGGCAGCCAGCCGAGCGTGATGGCGAAGAGCAGGACCAGCATGGTTGCTAGCCAGAAATTCGGAAACGACAGGCCGATCAGCGACAGGATGCGGATGATCTGGTCGGCCGACTTGCCGCGCGCCGTTGCCGCCTTGATGCCGAGCGGGATGGACAGCGCGATGGATACCACCATCGAGATGAATGCCAAAAGCAAAGTCGCAGGAAGGGCGGCGCTGATCAGTCCCGCTACGGGCGTGTTGCCAACAAAGCTGCGACCGAAATCCAGTGTCAGCAGCCCTTTCATGAAGTCGAGATATTGCACGATGAACGGCTTGTCGACGCCGAGTGCCTGACGAATACGAGCCAGGTCGTCTTCGGTCATGCTGCCCCCGCCCTGAAACATGGTGACGGCCGGGTCGCCAGTCAGGCGAATGGCAAACGACACCAGGAGGGTAATGGCAATGACRACAAAGATCGCCTGCAACAGTCGCTTAATGAGGAAGCCGGCCAAGTGTTTTTCCCTAGTGCGTGATCTCAGTGTAAAAGCGCGCAACGCTGTTCGAACAAAATCAGGCGTCTGATCGTTGAATAGGAACGAAGAGGGATGCCACCCATGATGGGCGGCATCCCTTGATGTGGATTAGTTGACCGAGACTTCGTTGAGTTTCAGCCGGTTATCGGGTGCTGGAACGAAGCCCTGCACGCGCTTGTTGATGCCGTAGATGGCATTCGTGTTGTAGAGCGGTAGCTCCAGAGCGCGATCGGCGGCGTATTTCGCGATTTCCTTGAGGATGCGCTCGCGCTCCGCACGGTCCGTTAACGGACGCTGCGATTCAAGCAGCTTGTCCATTTCCGGGTCGCTGTCGTAGGGGTTCCACTTTTCGCCCGAGTGGTACATCGAATACGCGGTGTTGTCGTAATCGAAGGTCCAGCCGCCCCACTTCTGCTGGAACATCGCACCGGTCTTGCCCTGTGGAATGATGTCGTTGAGCAGAACATTGGTTTCGTAGGGCTTGATGGTGGCGGTGATGCCGACCATCTGGAAATAGCTGGCGATGACCTGGGCCACTTCGTTCATCGTCGCATCATTGCCGCGAACATCGATCTGGACGGTCGCGCCTGATTTCACCCCTGCTTCAGCCAACAGCGCCTTTGCGCCTTCGGGATCGTAAGGCAGCGGCTTCAGCTCCGGATCGTAGCCAAACGAAAGCGCACCCTGGAAACTGGCGATTTCGGATGCCTGGCCAGCGAGAATCGATTGGATGATGGTCGCGCGATCCACGGCCATGATCAGCGCCTTGCGCACCTTGGTATCGGCTGTGATGCCGCTCTTGGTGTTGAAGCGCAATGCATCGACGGTAGGTCCGGGCACAGAAACAAGCTCGAGTTTGGCGTCGTTCTTAATGACGTCGATCATGCCGATCGGAATGGTCGGCGGCAGGACGAGGTCCACACGGCCGGCCTGAAGCTCGGCAACGGCGGTCGAGGGCTCTGCAATGAAACGGAAGTCGAGTTCCGAAAGCTTTGGCGCGCCGCCCCAATAGTCGGGATTGGCCGCGAGCTGGATATTGACCTTCGGCGCATAGGAAACGAACTTGAATGCGCCCGTGCCGACCGGATTGGCGTTGAAGAAGTCCTCGCCTTTTTCAGCGACGTATTTCGGCGGCACAATCATCGCGCCATAGCCTGCAAGCTTGGTCAGCAGGACGGGATCTGGTGCCTTCAGCTTCATGTCGACGGTGTATTCGTCGATAATCTCGATGCTGTCGATTGCGACGTAGTTCGAGCGCTGCGGACCTTTCGCACCCTGCTCGCCGAGCAGGCGTTCGAAGGTGAATTTTACGGCTTCGGCGTTGAACGGTTCGCCATTGTGGAAGGTTACGCCCTTGCGGAGATGGAAGCGGATGCGCTTGCCTTCGTCGAGTTCTTCCCAGGATTCAGCCAGACCCGATACGAGCTTCAGGTCCGGGCCGCGGTAGGTCAGACCGTCAAAAATGTTGGTGGCAACGGCCGCCCACTGCACCAGGAAGGTATCGACCGGGTCCCAGCTGCCCGGATCCTGCGGCGAAGAAACCGTGAGCTTGCCTTCCGCCAATGCAGGCGAAGCGATGAAAGCCGTGCCTGCCATGGCGAGCGCCATGTAAACCGCTCGAATTCCGATTATTTTTTTCACTAGCATCTACTCCTCTTCAGATGTTGTTTCTCTTCAGATGTTGTTTCGTTGATTCAGTCAGGCGCTTCTGGCGACGAAGTGCCCAGGGCTGACCTCCTCGCGGAGCAGGATTGCCGGCTCATTGCCGACTGCCCTGACCGGGCTGGGGATGTCGCCTTCCATCATTGCCGTGCCGCGCTTGCGCGTTGGATCCGCGACCGGGACAGCCGAAAGCAGCTTGCGCGTATATGCATGGGTGGGTGTTTCGAAGACCTGGCGGCGGCTGCCGAGTTCCATGATCTGGCCCAGATACAGAACAGCAACGCGGTGGCTCATTTTTTCGACGACGGCCATATCGTGGCTGATGAACAGATAGGCCAGGCCCCGTTCGGCCTGCAGTTCCATGAACAGGTTGATGATCTGCGCCTGGATCGAGACGTCGAGGGCCGACAATGCCTCGTCGGCTATGATCAGCTTGGGGTCGGAGGCGAGAGCGCGCGCGATGCAGACGCGCTGGCGCTGGCCACCAGAAAATTCGTGCGGGTAGCGTTCTGCATGCGCCGATGTCAGGCCGACACGTTCCAGCAGCCCGTCGACGCGCTTGCGGATCTCTGCGTTGCCAGAAATCAATCCATGCGTGCGAATTGGCTCGGCAATGGAGAAACCGACCGTCTTGCGAGGGTCCAGCGAGGCAAAAGGGTCCTGGAAGATGTACTGGACTTCCTGAAGCAAGCGATGGCGCTCGACGGCATTCATCTGCGCCAATGATTTGCCACCGAAAGTGATCTGGCCTGAGGTGGCCTTCTGCAATTGCTGGATGGCGCGTCCGATGGTGGATTTTCCAGAGCCGGATTCACCAACCAGAGCCAGCGTCTCGCCAGGGTGAATATCGAAACTGACCTCCTCGACCGCGTGCACGCGATGCGTCACTCCGCCGAAAATGCCTTTCTTGACATTGAAACGGACGACGAGATCGCGAACCGACAGAAGCGCCGGAGCGTCATATCTAGGCGTGTCCTGGATGCGCTCAGTACCGACCAGTTTTGGCTGGCCATCTTCGAGAATGGTCAACGGCATGCGTTTTGGGAAGTCCTGGCCTTCAAGACTGCCAAGCTTCGGCACCGATCCAAGCAGCATACGCGTATAGGGGTGCTGCGGATTTGCGAAGATCTCGCGCACCGGCCCCTGCTCGACCTTTTTGCCTTTCCACATGACCACGACATCGTCGGCCATCTCGGCGACCACGCCCATGTCATGGGTGATGAAAATCATCGCCATGCCGAGCTCTTTTTGCAGATCGCGCATGATGTTGAGGATCTGGGCCTGGATGGTTACGTCGAGCGCTGTCGTCGGCTCATCGGCGATTAACAGCTTGGGCCGACATGCGAGCGCCATGGCGATCATCACGCGTTGGCGCATGCCACCGGAAAGCTGGTGTGGATAACGGCCGAGCAGTTCGCCTGAATCCGGCAGACGCACCATGTCGAGCAGGCGCCTTGCCTCCACAAGTGCTGCATTCTTGCTCATCTTTTCGTGCAGCATCAGCACTTCGCTGATCTGGTCACCGATGGTGAACACAGGATTGAGCGAGGTCATCGGCTCCTGGAAGATCATTGCGATCTCCTTGCCGCGAATTGAACGCATCTCCTTTTGCGAGGCCTGCAGCAGATCGATGCTGCCTTTCACCCCGTTGAACGTGATGCGCCCGGTCGGAAATTTTGCGCCCATGATGTCGGCGAGCCGCATCATCGAAAGCGAGGTGACGGACTTGCCCGAACCGGATTCACCGACGATCGCCAGGGTTCTTCCCGGCGCGACCGAGAAGTCCAGATTCTCGACGACACGCGCGGCGCCGAACGCAACGGATAGATCCTCGACGGAGATGAGCGGGGTGGTAGTGGCCTCGTTCAAGCGCAGTTCCTTACAATGTCGTTGCGGCACGCGCCGCCTGATTGAACGCGCCCGACATGAAGCGAAGGACGGCTGCGATTTCCGATAATGTTTCTTCCGACGGACGGGCGTTCGCGGTCGAGTCGACCAGAAGCCGTTCGCGGATCTGGGCATAGCGAGCGCAGGCCTCAGCACCCTTTTCGGTAATCCGCACCGTCTTTTCCTTCGCCGCCTTGCCGGAAGTCAAAAGACCAGCCGCCTCGAGCTTGCGGATGGCGTAGGTGACGACGTGCGTGTCTTCGATGTCGAGCACGAGGCAGATGTCGGCGAGCTTCTTTTCGCGGCCGCGGTGGCGAATGGAATGCAGGATCAGCACTTCCATGGACGACAGGTTGGGCAGTCCGGCCGCCGACATGCAGCGCACCATCCAGCGGGAAAAAGCATGGCTTGCAAGGATCAAGCCGTATTCGACCTCGGAGAGGCCAGGCGACGCGCCCTCGGCCAGATGCGACGACGACACGATCGGGCCGATCGATGGAATGGGCTGAAGGTGCTTAGGCAGAGTCGTTTCGAGCCTTTCCAGCTCGCCCGGCTCCCGCTTCTCTTTTGTGACCATCTGCCTGCCCCCATCTTGACGGACATATCGTCACCACTTTATCGATAATTTGTCAATGTTTGCTGGTTCATTTTTGAGCGTGCCTATTTAGGCGGCAGAAATTCGGGATGTCGGATATGAACGGACAGAATGGATCGTGGGATTTCTGGATCGACCGCGGTGGCACGTTCACCGATGTCATCGGCAAGGATCCGCAGGGCAAGCTGCACGCCCGCAAGGTTCTGTCGGAGAACCCGGAGGCATACCGTGACGCCGCCGTGCATGGCATCCGCCTGCATCTCGGCCTTGAGGCCAGCGAGCCAATTCCGGCTGGGCTGATCCACGAAGTCCGCATGGGCACGACAGTCGCSACCAACGCSCTTTTGGAGCGCAAGGGCGAGCGGCTGGCACTGGTCACCACGAGAGGTTTCCGCGACGCGTTGCGCATCGGATACCAGGAGCGCAAGGATATTTTCGCTTCCGAAATCCTGAAGCCCGAGGCGCTTTACGACACGGTCGTCGAGATGGACGAGCGTATCCTGGGCGATGGCCGGGTGGAAACGGCGCTCGATGAAAATTCAGCCCTCGCCGCGCTGAAAAGCCTGCGCGATCAAGGCTATGACTGCATCGCCATCGTTCTGATGCACGCCTATAAATTCCCGCAGCATGAAGAGATTCTCGCCCGTGTGGCCCGTGAGATCGGCTTTGCGCAGGTATCCGTCAGCCATGAGGTTTCGCCGCTGGTTAAGTTCGTTGGCCGCGGCGATACGACAGTCGTCGACGMCTRTCTGTCGCCGGTCCTGTCGCGTTATGTGGCCCAGGTATCGCGCGAACTCGACGTGGAGCGCACCGGCGCGCGCGTCATGTTCATGATGTCGTCGGGCGGACTGACCGCGGCCAATCTATTCCAGGGAAAAGATGCCATTTTGTCGGGTCCTGCCGGTGGTGTCGTCGGTCTTGCGCGCACGGGTGCGTCTGCTGGTTTCCCGAAAGTCATCGGCTTCGAYATGGGCGGCACCTCGACCGACGTTGCCCATTTCGATGGCGAATATGAACGTGCATTTGAAACACAGGTCGCGGGCGTGCGTGTGCGTGCACCGATGATGCTGATTCATACGGTTGCAGCGGGCGGCGGCTCAATTTTGCATGCTGATGGCGGTCGCTTCCGGGTTGGCCCTGATTCCGCGGGCGCAAATCCAGGTCCCGCATGTTACCGTAATGGTGGTCCGCTTGCCGTAACCGATGCCAATGTGATGGTCGGCAAACTTATTCCGGATTATTTTCCGGCCCTTTTCGGACCGCAGCAGAACGAGCGTCTCGACGTAGAGACAGTTCGCACGCACTTTACCCAGGTCGCCGACGAACTTGGCGACGGGCGCACGCCGGAAGACGTTGCCGACGGTTTCATCCGGATCGCGGTCGCCAATATGGTTGAGGCGATCAAGAAGATCTCCGTCCAGCGCGGGTATGACGTGACGCGCTATGCGCTCAACTGCTTCGGTGGCGCTGGCGGCCAGCATGCCTGCCTGGTTGCCGACGCGCTTGGCATGAAGAGCATTCTGCTGCACCCGATGTCCGGCCTGCTGTCGGCCTACGGCATGGGGCTGGCCGATATCCGCGCCACGCGCCAGAAGGCGCTCGGCGTCGATCTCGATGCGGCCGCGTCACGGGCCTTGCTCGATCTCGGGCTGGAATTGCAGCGCGATTGCCTTGCCAATCTAGCTGCGCAAGGCATCACCGAAAGTGCTGCAAAGACCTTTCTGCGGGCCCACATCCGCTATGCCGGCACCGATACGGCAATCGCCGTTGAGGCGACATTCCCTGACCTCGATACGCCGGAGCGCCTGCGTGCCGAGTTCGAGCAGCTTCACAAGAGCCGCTTCGGTTTCATCGACACAACAAAGGCACTGGTCATCGAGGCTGTCGAGGTCGAATCGGTCGGCGGTAGCGGTGCGGAGATCGACTTCTCCCAGGGTGCCGCAGATGACTCCGAGGTCATCCCGGCACGCCGCACGCGCTTCTTCTCGCAGGGCACATTCCACGATGCGGGTGTTGTGCTGCGTTCGGAAATGGCTGTGGGCAACCGCGTCAACGGTCCGGCGATCATCATCGAGAGCAACCAGACCATCGTCGTCGAGGATGGCTGGCAGGCTCAACTGACCGTGCGAGATCATATCGTTTTAGAGCGCATCGTGCCGCTTCCTGCGACCACTGCCATCGGGACGGCGGCGGACCCTGTCATGCTGGAGATATTCAACAATCTCTTCATGTCGATTGCCGAGCAAATGGGCGTGACCCTGCAGAACACCGCCTATTCGGTCAACATCAAGGAACGCCTCGACTTTTCCTGCGCGGTCTTTGACGCCAGCGGCAATCTGGTCGCCAATGCCCCACATATGCCGGTGCATCTGGGATCCATGGACGCCTCGATCGCAACAGCAATCCGCGAAAATCCGGTCATCCATCCCGGTGACGTGTTCTTGCTGAACGCTCCCTACAATGGCGGCACGCATCTGCCAGATCTCACCGTCTGCACGCCGGTGTTCAACACGGACGGCAAGACAATCCGCTTCTGGGTCGCCAGCCGCGGCCATCATGCCGACATTGGGGGTATCGCGCCGGGTTCGATGTCGCCTTTGGCAACCACGATCGAGCAGGAAGGCGTCTATATCGACAATTTCAAGCTGCTGGATCGGGGCATCTTCCGCGAGAAGGAACTTACGAGCCTGTTGACCGGCGGCACATATCCAGTGCGCAACGTCATCCAGAACATCAACGATCTGAAGGCGCAGGTCGCGGCGAACGAAAAGGGTGTCGCGGAGCTGAACAAGATGCTCGCCCAGTTCGGCGAGGATGTTGTCGAAGCCTATATGGGGCATGTTCAGGACAATGCCGCTGAAAGTGTGCGCCTGGTGCTCGATCGGCTGCCGGACGGCACTTTCAGCTACGAGATGGACCAGGGCTGCAGGATCGAGGTGAAAATCACCATAGACCGGCAAAAGCGCGAGGCCACTGTCGATTTCACCGGAACCTCGGACCAGCGTGGCGACAATTTCAACGCGCCCGAACCGGTCACGCGTGCCGCGGTGCTCTATGTCTTCCGCGTGCTCGTTGCCGGCGATATTCCGATGAACGCTGGTTGCCTGCGTCCGATCCGGCTGATCGTTCCGGCAGGCTCGATGCTGTCGCCGCGCTATCCGGCCGCCGTGGTCGCAGGCAATGTCGAGGTCAGCCAGGCGGTGACGAACTGCCTGTTTGGCGCGACCGGTGCGATGGCGGCCGCGCAAGGGACGATGAACAACCTGACCTTGGGCAATGACGAGTATCAGTATTACGAGACGATTTGCTCTGGCGCGCCTGCAGGTCCGGGATTTAACGGGGCGGACGCGGTTCACACCCACATGACCAATTCGCGCCTGACTGATCCCGAAATTCTGGAAACACGTTTTCCGGTGGTGCTGGAAGACTTCCATATTCGCAAGGGTTCAGGCGGAAAGGGTGAATTCTCAGCAGGCGATGGAACGCTGCGCACAATCCGCGCCATGCAGACGCTCGATGTCGCGATCCTGAGTGGCCATCGCCGTATCCCACCGTTCGGACTTGAAGGTGGTGCGCCAGGTGAATGCGGATCAAACACCGTGCGCCGCATAGACGGGAAGATCGAAACGCTTGGCGGGTGCGACCAGACCGTTCTGCAGCCCGGGGAAGCGATCTCCATCAGCACGCCGACCGGTGGCGGCTATGGAAAACGCGAGCTCAAGCCATGACAACCACCTTGGGCGTCGAATCTGAATAGCAGCACTTTCGGCGCTGATGGCCTCCGCCTGCTCCGTGAGGGAACAAGCGAGGTTCCAAGAATCTGACTGCGCCGCTGGACGGCGCAGTCCGGTGATTTCGGAATTTCTGCCTGTAAAGAGGGCCGACGCCCACGGTGAGGTTGGACTGGTTACTTAGTGGGTTGTCAGCAGTCGCTGGACCAGTTCGGTTCGGTTGTGGGCGTGAAGTCGCTGGCAAAGTTTGCCGACGTGATCCTTGACCGTATATGCCGAAATCCCCAGCGCCCGGGCGATCTGTTTGTTGGATTGGCCGCGGCAGATCAAAAGCGCCACTTCGCGCGATCGCGCCGGCAACTGGTTCAAAGCTTGTGCCCCGCCGATTGTCCGCTCATGGCGCGACGCTAGGCTGGACTGCGATATCCAGCCGATCGGCGCACCGTCGAGCCGGCCGGTTTCCACCATGGTAGCGAGGGCGAGCGAACCTGCCCGGCAGAGAATGTCCATGCTGTCGACCGCCTGAGCACGAAAGGGGCCTGTCTCGCCGCCAATGGCGGTGTAGACGACGCCAACCACACGATCCTCGACCAGAAGCGGCCCGGCCATACAGTGCTTGAAGCCCCAGCGCCTCAGCAGCTGGAAATTGTTGCAGTGCTGCCAGCCAGATGAGCCGACCACCGTCGATCCGTCGACAGGCCGGCCTTTCTCAAAGATGTAAGCGAGCAGCGGATCGTATTTATCGAACTCATCGCTGTACTCCCGGATGAAGCCCTCAGGCGCCTGCTTGCTGTAGAACAGGCTCGGCTTGTGATCATCCAACAGGTAAAGCCCGACCGTGGGCGATCCCATCAGCTTGCCGATTTCGCGGTGGCATGACTCGCCAAGAGCTTCGAGTGAACGGCTTGCGGCAACGGCCAGCGCGGCATGGCCGACCTCCCCCGTCGAATACTTCGATCGTGCAACCGACGTAACCGGCATCAAGTTCTCCTCCTCTCAGCCCTGCTGCTCATTGTTCGAGCTTGTCAGGAAGTGTGGCAAAGGCTCCGCCAGTAAGCGAGCGTTTCTGCCGAGACGGAGTTTCCAGCAACCCCGGCAAAAATCAAGCTGACTATGGCGGCGAAGCCTGCCGTTACGCCACTATCTAGCCATCCACACCAAAGACGCCCCATTTTGCATCGGCTTTGACCGCGCCGAGATAGACGCGCCCGCATTCCTGGACGATCTCGTCGGCCATCAGGATGTGCTGGGTGCCCGAATGGATATCGCGGTAAAAGCGCTGCATCGTTCCGTTGTGAAGTGAAGCGCCGCGCGCCGCGCGATGGGCGAAGGTGCCGACATCGGAGATGACGTCATGGACATGACGCATCGCAAGCTTCACATCGGCGATCTGCTCGACAGAGGCGTCACGGCTGGCATCGAAGGTTTCGGCCATGCTTGTCCAGGCCTGATAGGCAAAGGCACGTGCTGAGCGGAAGCACGCCTCGGCGCGAGCGAATTCATATTTGAAACTTGCGCTCTCATTCATCTTGCCAAACGCGTCGACGCGAACCGCAGCCAGTTTGGCAAGCTCGTCGAGCATGCGCCGCCCGACGCCAAGCGCCCAGGTCGTGTGACCCCAGGCCGTATAGCCGACCAGACCGAGGCTACCCTGCGGACCGCCTCGCTTGGCATCACCCTCGTTGAAGCCATAACAGAGGTGATTGGGCACAAAGAGTTCGTCAGCATCCTTGAGCGTGTAGTCAAAACTGCCTGTGGCGCGCAGCCCGAGTACGTCCCAATTGCCCTTAAGCTCGATGGTCTCGCGCGGGTGATGGGTGATGACGATTTCCGGCTGACCATTGGATTGCTTAACCATGGTCTTGCCGTCCGCCTCGGTAACGAAACAACCGGAATGGATCCAGGCTGCATGATGAATGCCGCTGCCATAGGCCCAGTTACCGCGGATCATGTAGCCGCCTTCGACCGGCCGCGCATAGCCGCGCGGCACACCGTTTCCGGCAACCATGACATTGGGACCCTCGGCGAAAATATCAGCGGCACCCTTTTCGGAGACAAACAGCGACATCACACCGCCGACCGCGTTGTTCACGATCACGCACCAGCCAGCAGAACCATGCGCCCATGCCACGCGTTCGCCGAGCCGCATCGCGTCAACATGAGACAGTTCAGCGCCGCCAACCTCCTTTGGCATCATCATACTGTAGAGACCTGCATCACGCAGAAGCATGAATGTCGCATCGGACAACCTGTTCAGCTGCTCGCTCTCTTCTGCAGCCGCCTCGATCGCCGGCAGTATGGATTCGACACGCGCGGCCATCTCGGCCAGCGACGGATTTCCGGTTTTCTTGAACTCGACGACTGACATGTTCACAGGCTCCACCCTTGCTTGTCAGCGCCTTGCCGGTCGTACCAGCCGGCGCTTTCTCCCGGCACTGTTCCAATCGGGCGACGCGTCAGCAACCCCCTCAACTGGGGGGCTTGCCGGAGAAGCACGCCATTCGGAAACTGAACGCTTGTGGGAGTTGGCGAACCGCCGAACAGGTCGATGAAGATCTAGTGGTTCCATACGGGAGTGATATCTGGATGACCGGTGTCAAAGTCATCGGCTTCTGCGGCAATGCGCAGAGGCCGTCGAAAACACGTGCGCTTGTCGAAGCCGTTTCCGAAAAAATCCGCCAACGCCATGGCTTTTCCGTCGAGATATTCGACCTGGTGGACGCTGGCGATGGGCTGGCCGCCTGTTCGCCGGCCGGATTGAACAAACAGGCCCGAACAATTGTGGAGGCAATCGAAAACGCCGACGCGCTGATAGTCGGCAGCCCAGTCTACAAAGGCTCTTATGCCGGGATGTTCAAGCACGTGTTTGACCTTGTCCATCCGTCCGCGCTGATTAACCGACCTGTGCTGCTGACCGCAACGGGCGGCGGCATGCGCCATTCCCTCGTCGTTGAGCACCAGCTTCGACCGCTGTTCGGCTTTTTCGAAGCCTGCACCATCCCGACAGCGATCTATGCCAGCGAAACCGACTTTACCGATGGCGTTCCGACCAACCCGATGGTGGTCAAGCGCATCATCGACGCCGTCGACCAGTTTGCCGGCCTCGCCGGGCGACCATGTTGTGCCGCCGCCGAATAATCAGGGAGTTTTCAGATCATGACACCGCAACCCGGACCCTTTCCAGCCTTGGAAGGTTTTGAGCGCGCCGAGTACGAGATCGGCGGCATTCGCACCGTCGTGCACAGTATCGGCGATGGCTTTCCTCTGGTCTTCTTGCATGGCGCAGGCACGTTTACCGGCTTCGAATTCGCCCGCACGCTCGCCTCGGGCGCGAAAGTCATCATTCCTTATCATCCAGGGTTTGGTGACTCGGCAGATGACGATCGCATCACCTCAATCGATGACTATGTACTGCACTATGCCGATCTGTTTGACCGGCTCGGGCTCGAAGCGTTCGACCTTGCCGGCTTCTCGCTCGGCGGCTGGATCGCGGCCGAGTATGCGGCTCGGCAAAGCAGCCGTCTGCGTCGGCTGGCACTGATTTCGCCGGCCGGTCTGGTCGTGCGCGAACACCCCGCCCCCGACCTTTCCACCGTCAGCCCGCCTGAACTTCCTGGCTACCTGACCCATGACCCGAGCGTCGCGCTTGGATATTTCCCAGAGACGCAAGACCCCGCTTTCGGCGCGTCGCTTGGGCGCGAGATGACGGCACTCGGTCGCCTGCTTGCCATCGAGCCGCAAGGCAATCCGAAACTTGGCGCCTGGCTTCGTCGCATCGCTGCTCCCACCTTGCTGCTTTGGGGCAGCGAGGACCGGATGCGGCCGGCAGCGCAGGGAGACGCCTGGCAGAAGCGCATCCCCGATTCCCGCCTCGCACTGGTTCCCGGCGCCGGGCACCTCCTGTTTGAAGAAGCGCCGCAGGCGACCGCCCTGCTTCGCGATTTCCTTGCCGCCTGACGGCACCCTCAACGACGAACCACCAACCCACAAGGACAACGACATCATGATTGTAATGCAGGCCGGCGTGACAAAGAGCGACGAAGCCTATGACGGCACCGTCTGGAGCATTCTTGGCCAGACATACACTCTGAAGCAGCAATCGGATGCCTCCATGGCGTGGCACGCGATCCTGCCCTCCGGCACCTTCGTTCCGCCCCACACGCACCCGACCCAGGACGAGTTTGTCTCGGTCTTCGAAGGCCGCCTTGACCTCTGGCTCGACGGCAAGGAAGTGATTGCAACCGCAGGCGACCTGATCCGCATGCCGATGGGAGAGCCGCACGGCATCTTCAACAAGTCTTCCAGCACTGTGCGCTGCCTGTTCTGGGTCTCGCCGACGCGGGTCCTGCGTGGACTGTTCGACCGCATCCACAATGTCGGCGATCCGGCTGAAATCATGCGTATCGCAGCCGAGCATGAGGTCAATTTCCTGCCGCCGCAGTCCTGAAAGCGACACGTCTATCCGCCTGCCTCAGTCGCGGCAGGCGGAACACCCGCGGAAATGGGCCGCGGCTCAAACGAAGCTGCAGAATAGGCAGCCGCACACACAAGACCAGATTTTCCAACAGGGGACGGACGATGAACTGGGACACAATTACAGAAAACGACCGGTCGCGCATTCGGCGATGGCAAATCGGCATGCTTGCACTCGCGCTGGTGTGCGAGGTCTTTCTTGCCGCGGATTGGTATGCCTTCGCCGCAGTCATTCCATTCATCTCCGAAACCCTGCAGCTCGACCCGGCTCAGGCCGGTTTCGCGCAGGGGATCTTCGCGCTGACCTATGGCATCGGCATGGTCGTGTGGTCGCAAATAAGCCGGCACATGACGGCGCGCATGATGCTTTTGATCGGACTAGCCGGGACCGGCATGGGCATGGTCCTGCAGATCTATGTGCAGAACTATGGTCAGCTGGTCGCTCTGCGTCTCTTCATTGGCTTCTTCGATGCAGCGATCTTTCTCGGTAACATGAAGCTGGTCATCGGCTGGTTTCCGCAGTCACGGCGCGGCAGCATCATCGGCCTCATCCTGGCGGCATACAGCCTGGCGATCACGCTTGATTTCGCGCTCGGAATTCCGCTGACCATAGCCTTTGGCTGGCGCACATTCTTCGCCGTACTGGCTGCCGGAACGCTGGCGGTTGCGCTCGTCAACTGCCTCTTCGCCCGCAATGGGCCGGCCGAGATCGGCATCCACGGCTTTGCCTGGGAGCCACCGCTGCCGCGTGGCGCATCGATCCCTATCAGCGTCATCTTCCGCTCGAAGTGGATCATCGTCGGCGGCCTGGGCATCGCGGCCTGCACTTTCGCCATCGCCGGAACGGCGACCTGGGTCGTGCCGGCCTTCATCGCCGTACAGAACATGCCGGTCGAAAGCGCTGCTGTTATCGGCACGTTGATGGGACTGTCGCAGGTGCTGTTCCTGGTCCTCGGCGGTTACGCCGCCGATCGCATGGGCAAGGCCCTCATGATCAAGTTCGGCACAGCGATGGCGCTGATGACCGCCCTCGCCTTCACCGCCTCGGCAATCTATCCGATGTCTTTCGGCTGGCTGCTGGTCCTGGCTGGCCTGAGCGGCATTGCGGTGCTTGGTGGCGGTGCGATCTTCGCCCTGCTCACCGAGAAATACGCCGACGATCTGGCGACCGTCGCAATCGGCTATGCGGAGGTCCTCGGCGTCGCGGCGAGTTTCTTGTCGCCGTGGATGATGGGCGTGGTGATCCGAGCCTCCGGCGGCTCATTTTCCGAAGCCTTCATTGCCTTTGCATTGGTGGAAGCAGCTTTCCTGGTGATCCTGCTTGTCTTGGCGCGAGAGAAATTTGCACGCCCAAGCGAGATGGCGGTCTCTGCCAACTGACGGCAGACGAGCGGCGGCCACTTAGCAGATAGGAGGCCACATGTGCCTCCTATCTATAAGGAAACTCGGCCGTTCGCCGAATGTATCGGTCGACCAGAGGCTCTGATCCAGCAACCCATTCCGCTGAAACATCGGAACTGTCACAGAGGAGGTTCGCGCCTTCAGGCGTGGCACGACATCGGATGCGCGACTTTGYGGCTACAAACCTGTCGGTTCCAAATGCCGTCAAAAAGCGAGGTAAGGGCATTTCGCCATCGCTGACGATATTGCGGGCACGTTCGCGCAGATCGATGTCGCAGTGCTTTCAGGTATTGAAGTTGCGCTGATACGTGTCCTGGATCAGTTTCCGTGCGGCCTCTGCGGCACCCACTTCATCGCCCTTCTCGATCGCGATGGCGATGGCCTCGTGCATGTCGAGCGAGTGCGCGATGCCGAACGTTCTTAGTGTTTTTGGGATACTGACAGTCAGCGCGGCGCGTATTACCGAAGAAACAGGCAGCAGAAAGCGGTTGTGTGCTGCCTGAATGATCTGGAGATGAAAGGCAATATCGGCCTCTATCGACTGCCGTTCGTCGTCATATTGGCGCGACATCCCCTCGAAGGCGCGGCGAATTCCTGCCCGGTCTGCGGCGGTTGAGCGGCGCGCCGCCAACCCCGCCGCCACCGGTTCGATGGCCAGACGTATCTCGAACAGTTCTTCGGCAAGCGTCTCGCTGCTTTCGGAGTCATCTTGCCACGACAAAACAGTGGGATCGAGCGTGTTCCACCGGTCCGCCGGCAGGACGCGCGTGCCCATGCGCGGCTTGGCCTCGATGAAGCCCTTGGTGGAAAGGATCTTGAGCGCCTCGCGCAACGTCGTGCGACTGACCTGGAGGCTCGACAGGAGCTCCAGTTCCTTGGGCAGCATGTCGCCCGGCTTGAGGTCGCCACGAGTGATGCGCCGGCCAATATCGGCGGCGATCTGAGCCGGCAAGCCTCGCTCTGGCATCGGCCTTGGCGTTGTCATCAAATCCGATCCCGGCATCTTGGGCGCAACATAGACCGCGCGCTGTGCTGCGCCGGCAAAATCACCGGCGCGTGCCATAATTCATACCCTCGACCGCATTTCAACTAGCGGCAGCACACAGGGGATGCCGACACGTGGCACCCTTGTCAGGATGCGGTAGTCGTTTTGCGCGCCAGCGGCCCCAGATCGGCTGCAAAACGCTCGATCATGGCAAGCCCCGTCCCGTTGGGACGCAGCGCCGGCCCACGATCATGCACGGCCAATCCGCAACGCAGCGCAAACAGGCGCTTGCCGTAGCACAGCAGATTCTCCAGTCCCTGCATGGTGGAAACGACAGCCGGAAGCATCTGGCGATAGGTTGCCAGCGCACCGCCCTCGTCGCCGGCCTGGAAACTGTCATAGGCGGCGACGGCATAGTCGATGCAATCCGGCGCCAGGATCAGGCCACGGCAGCCGATGCGCAGATTGTCGAGCATTTCGAGCCCGGCGCGCCCGTTGAAGATCGGCAGCTTTCCCCCGGTCGCCTCGACCAGCCCGGCGATGTCGACGACCGGCCCCTCGCCTTTCACCAGCTGGATGTTGGGATGCTGGCGCACGAGATCGCTGATCTCGGTGGAGCTCAGCCCGCGGCCCATGAAGGCGGGAGCGTTCTGGATGGCGACGGGCAGATCGGTCGCCTCGGCCACGCGTCCGAAGAAGCGGATGTATTCGGCCGCACCATACTGGCCGACCATCGGCGGCTGCAGGATCAGCCAGTCGGCGCCAACGCTTTCAGCGTGGCGGACCTGGGCGATCTGCTCGGCCACCGACGCGCCGAAGATGGTGAGCGCCAGCGGCACGCTGCCGCCGGTGTCCTCGGCGATCCAGTCCATCACCGTACGGCGCTCGGCATCGGTCAGCTTGGACACTTCGGTGGCAAGGCCAAGTGCCGCCATGCCATGGACGCCAACCTCGAGGCAGACCTCGACCTGGCGGCGCATGGCGGCCCGGTCTAGCCGCTCCTGGTCATCGAACAGCGCGTAGAGGATGGCGTGGATGCCGTGCATGTCGGCGACAGAAAAACGGGACATCGGTCTCTCCCTCAATGACTTTCGCGCGGCACGTCGTGGCCACGGCAGCCAACCAGGAAATCAAGGTCGGCGCCGCGATCGGCCTGCATGACACGCTCGACATAGAGGCTCTGGTAGCCGCCCTGCATATCCGGCACCGGCGGGGTCCAGCGTTCGCGGCRGCGGGCGAGTTCTTCGTCGCTGACCTCGATGTGCAGGCGGCGGTTCTCAACGTCGAGTTCGATCATGTCGCCATCCTCAACCAGCGCCAGCGGGCCGCCGACAGCGGCCTCGGGTGCGGCGTGCAGGACGACCGTGCCGAAGGCGGTGCCCGACATGCGGGCGTCGGAGATGCGAACCATGTCGCGCACGCCCTTTTCCAGCAGCTTCTGCGGCAGCGCCATGTTGCCGACCTCGGCCATGCCGGGATAGCCCTTGGGGCCGCAGTTCTTCAGCACMATCACGCAGGTCTCGTCAATGTCGAGCGCTGGGTCGTCGACGCGCGCCTTGTAGTGCTCGATGTTTTCAAACACCACGGCGCGGCCGCGATGGCGCATCAGCTCCGGCGACGCGGCGGAAGGTTTCAAGATCGCGCCGTTGGGCGCGAGGTTGCCCCGCAGAACGGCAATGCCGCCCTGCTGGGTAAGTGCCTTGTCGCGAGGCAGGATCACTTCGTCGTTGAAGTTCTCGGCGCCGGCAATGTTGTCGCCGACCGTCTTGCCGGTGACGGTCAATGCGTCGAGATCGAGCAGGTCGGCGATCTCCTTCATGACGGCGGGAAGGCCGCCAGCGTAGCAGAACTCCTCCATCAGGAATTTGCCGGAAGGCATCAGATTGAGGATGGTCGGGATGTCGCGGCCATAACGGTCCCAATCCTCGAGCGTCAGTTCGGCGCCGATCCGCCCGGCGATGGCGAGCAGGTGGACGACCGCGTTGGTCGAGCCGCCGATCGCGCCATTGATGCGGATCGCGTTGGCGAAGGCCTTGCGGGTAAGTATCCGGGACAGGCGAAGGTCTTCCTTGACCATCTCGACGATGCGACGGCCGGACAGGCGGGCAAGCCGCGCGCGATGCGCGTCGACAGCCGGATAGGCGGCGTTGCCGGGCAAAGCCAGGCCAAGCGACTCGACCATCGACGCCATGGTCGAGGCCGTGCCCATGGTCATGCAGTGGCCGGGCGAACGCGACATGGCGCTTTCGGCGGCGGCGAATTCCTCGGCACTCATCAGGCCGGCGCGCACGTCCTCGGAGAATTTCCAGACGTCGGTGCCCGAACCGATCGGCTTGCCCCGGAAGCGGCCATTCAGCATCGGCCCACCCGAAACGACGATCGCCGGAACGTCGCAAGATGCCGCCCCCATGACAAGGGATGGCGTGGTCTTGTCGCAACCGGCCATTAGCACCACGCCGTCCATCGGGTTACCGCGGATTGCTTCTTCGACATCCATGGAAGCAAGGTTGCGGAAAAGCATCGCTGTCGGACGCAGGTTCGATTCACCGCAGGAGAAAACGGGGAATTCCAGCGGCAGGCCGCCGGCCTCCAGGATGCCCGCCTTCACGTGCTCGACCAGTCCGCGAAAATGCGCGTTGCATGGCGTGAACTCGGAGAAGGTATTGCAGATGCCGATCACCGGGCGGCCGTCGAAAGCATCGTCCGGCAGGCCGTTGTTCTTCATCCAGCTGCGGTGAATGAAGGCATCCTTGCCGAAGCCCCCGAACCAGGCCTGCGAGCGCAATTTCCGTGTCACGTCTTGTCTATCCCGTTGTTGGTCAGTGTCTTGCGACACGAATGGGTTGAGCGCGCCTGAGGTCGGTCATTCGAATGGCCCAGGCCATGTCACATGATCGCGCTGACTTGCACCGAACGCCACCGCCTTGGCGGCAAATGCGCTGCTCGAACCGGCGCCGTTCCCTGCTTCTTGTGAGCTGGCGTGCCTGTCGCTTTCGTTTCCCCAAGTCCCTCGGCAATCAGTCTTGTTTTCTCTTATAATCGGAGTTATTGGGGCGTCAAGAGCATCCAAATTTTGCCTGGGAGGGCGCGTGGCCGAGTTTGTTTCGTGGAGTGCCGACGAAGGTCCGGACGCCGGTTCAGCGAACCGCAACATCAGCCCATCGCACGGGCATTCCATGCGGCTGAGCAAGCGTTTGTTGGCTCGCAAGCCCATGCGCGGCACACGATCGCGCGCCTCAAAGCCCACTCGCGCAAACCCATCGAATTGACCCAATCGGGAATGGCGCAAACCCAACGCCATCACCCCGCTCACCGCCTGAATACAAAACCTGAAGAGAGAGGAGTTTTCCATGCGTCTCAAAACGCTCGCACTCACATTGGCGGCAGCTGTCGGCCTGACTAGTCTCGTCGCCCCCGCAACGGCCGCCCGTCTCGGGCACGGCATGCCGACGGAGCATCCGCAAGCGGTGGCGATGAAGAAGTTCGCCGAAGACGTTGCAAAGGCGACAGAAAACCGCGTCGAGATCCAGGTCTTTGACGGCGGCATCCTCGGCGGTGACGACAAGATGTTGCAGGCAACCCAGAGCGGCACGCTCGAACTCTATGTCGGCGGCGTAGCCCCGCTCTCGGGCAAGATCAAGGAAGTCCAGATATTCGACTTCCCGTTCGTGTTTGCCAACCGCGAGGAAGCCGGCGCCGTGCTGAACGGGCCGGTTGGCCGCAAGATGCTCGACCGCATGTCCGAGATCGGCCTGACCGGTCTTGCATGGAGCGAATTCGGCTTCCGCAACCTGACCAACAGCGTCAAGCCGATCAAGTCGGTGGACGACATTTCCGGCCTCAAGCTGCGCGTGATGCAGAACCCGGTGGCGCTCGACACCTGGAAGGCGCTCGGCGCCAACGCCGTGACGATGTCGTTCTCGGAAGTCTTCTCGGCGCTCGAGACCAAGGCGCTGGACGGCCAGGAGAACCCCCTCGCCCACATCTACGCCAACCGTATCTACGAAGTGCAGAAATACATCACGCTGACCAACCACGTCTATTCGCCGGTAGCGATCGTGGCTTCGAAGACCTGGTTCGAGGCCCTGCCGGAAGCTGATCGCAACGCCGTCATGACGGCGGCCTCCGACGCTTCGGCCTATCAGGCCAAGCTGATCGCCGAAAACGACGGCAAGATCACCGACCAGCTCAAGGAAACCGGCATCGAGATCGACACGATGCCGGACGCCGAACTCGCCAAGATGCGCGAGATCGTCAAGCCGGTGGTGGAGAAATACACCGCCTCGGTCGGCGCCGACTTCGTCCAGGAGTTCACGGCCGCGGTCGAAGCGGCGCGCAAAGGCGCGGCCAACTAATCACCCTGACCGATGCCGCGGACGGAAACGTCCGCGGCATCTTCGTGTCGACAATCCCGGGAGGTCCGAGCCATGCCGCGTCTCGTAGACAGATTTTTTCAGCTGCTTGAAGCCGTCATGGTGGTTTGCCTGGCCGGCATGTTCGTAATGGTGCTCGGCAACGTCATCTTGCGCGCCGGTTTCAACACCGGCATCGACGTCTCCGAGGAGCTGCCGCGCTTCCTGTTCATCTGGCTGACCTTCATCGGCGCCGTGGTGGCGATGCGCGAGAACCGGCACCTTGGCGTCGACACCGTCGTGCTCGCGCTGCCCGTCAGATGGCGGCGGCTGTGCTGGATGATTTCCCAGATCCTGATCTTCGTGTGCAGCGTCTACATCTTCGTCGGCACTTTCATGCAGCACGAGATCAACGCCACCACCGTTTCCACCGTCATGCAGCTGCCGATGAGCTGGGTCTACGGCGTCACCTCCTTCACCGGTGCGCTGATGGCGGCTCTCTGCCTCCACAATCTGGTTCGTTTCGCACGCGGCAAGGTCCGCGACGACGAACTCATCCAGGTCGAGGAAGAGGGCATGCACGAAGTCGATTCAACCGTTGAGGCGGTGCGCAAGCCATGACCATTCTTATCTTCGTCGTCTCCCTGCTTGCAGCGATGGCGATCGGCATGCCGGTCGCAATGGCCCTCATCGTCTCCGGCCTCGCTCTGATGTTCCACATGGGCATGACCGATCCGCAGATCGTCGTGCAGAACATGTGGGACGGCGCCAACAGCTTCCCCCTTCTCGCCGTGCCGTTCTTCATGCTGGCCGGCGAGTTCATGAACGCCGGCGGCATCACCCGGCGCATCATCCACATGGCGATGGCCTGGGTCGGCCATCTGCGCGGTGGCCTCGGCTTCGTGGCGATCGGCGCCGCCGTCGTCATGGCATCGCTGTCGGGTTCGGCGGTGGCCGACACCGCGGCACTGGCCGCCGTGCTTTTGCCGATGATGCGGCAGGCCGGCTACAACCCCTACCGCTCGGGCGGCCTGATCGCCGCCGGCGGCATCATCGCGCCCATCATCCCGCCTTCGATCGGCATGATCCTGTATGGCGTCGCAGCCCAGGTCTCGATCACCAAGCTTTTCATCGCAGGCATCGTGCCCGGCATCCTGATGGGGCTGTCGCTGATGCTGACGTGGATGTTCGTGGCGCGAAAGGACAAGATCGAGGTCGCGCCCAGGCAGCCCATCCGCGAACGGCTTCGCCTGACGGTCGAGAGCTTCTGGGGCCTGATGTTACCTGTGATCATTATCGGCGGCCTGAAGTTCGGCTTCTTCACGCCGACCGAAGCCGCCGTCATTGCGGCAGCCTACTCGCTGGTCATCGGGCTTTTCGTCAACCGGGAGCTGAAGTTCAGCCAGCTCTACGGCCTCATGCTCAATGCCGCCAAGACCACTGCGGTCGTGATGTTCCTCGTCGCCGCGGCTTCGGTGTCCGCATGGCTGATCGCGGCGGCCAACATGCCGGCGCAGATGGTCGAGCTCTTGCAGCCTATCATGGACAACAAGACGCTGCTCATCCTGGTGCTGATGGTCCTGGTGCTGATCGTAGGCTCGGCGCTCGACTTCGCCCCGACCATCCTGATCCTGACGCCGGTGCTGGTGCCGGTGCTCAAGCAGGCGGGCATCGATCCGGTCTATTTCGGGGTGCTGTTCATCATGAACAACGCCATCGGCCTGATCACGCCGCCGGTCGGCACCGTTCTCAACGTCGTCTGCGGCGTCGGACAGATGCGCATGGGCAATCTGATGAAAGGAATTTGGCCGTTTCTGCTGGCCGAAACCGCGGTGCTGTTCCTGCTCGTCCTGTTCCCCGAGATCGTGATGGAGCCGCTGCGCTGGATGACCCAGTGATGGCCGCCATGTATTTCCCAAGGACATGCCAGAGGGGCCGAACATGAGTGCGTCACAAGAAGCTTTCTGCGTGATCGTCGACTGGGGCACGACAAGCTTCCGCGCCTGGCTTGTGGCACGCGACGAAAGCGTGCTGGCCGAAAGCCGCGGGCGCGAAGGCATGACGCATTGCGTGACGTCGGGTTTCGAACCGGTGTTGCGCGCACACCTCGCCGCGATGGAGGCGCCGGTGGGCCTGCCCATTCTGATCTGCGGCATGGCGGGCGCGCGCCAGGGCTGGGTCGAGGCGCCCTACGTCGACGCGCCGACCCGGCTGGCCGATTTCGCGGCCTGCGCCGTCAGCGTGCCGAACGGTTTTGCCGATATCCGCATCCTTCCCGGCATCGCCCAGCGCGACCCGCTTGCGCCCGAAGTGATGCGCGGCGAGGAGACCCAGCTGCTGGGCCTTGGCAAGGGGATTGCGCGCCGGCTCGTGTGCATGCCCGGCACCCACAGCAAGTGGGTTGTGATCGAGGACGGATGGGTGAGACGGTTTTCCACCTTCATGACCGGCGAGCTCTTCAGCCTGCTCAACAAGCACTCCACGCTCGCCTTCGCGATCGACACCGACATC
This sequence comes from Aminobacter sp. P4_D5, assembly GCF_056401815.1. Taxonomy (NCBI): domain Bacteria; kingdom Pseudomonadati; phylum Pseudomonadota; class Alphaproteobacteria; order Hyphomicrobiales; family Phyllobacteriaceae; genus Aminobacter; species Aminobacter sp. P4_D5. Next base: position 24,881 of record NZ_JBFUIP010000007.1, read on the forward strand.
ACATTTGGGGCCGACACGCCGGCATTTGTCCGAGCGCTGGACAAATGTGGCGCCGACCTCTCGCTGGGCGGGCTTTTCGGCGTGCGCGCGGCGCAGCTTCTGAATTTCGAGGCCAGGGCCGATGGCGCGGCCCATCTCTCCGGCCTGCTGATCGGGGCGGAGACATCGGCGGCCCGGCAGAACTTCCCTGATTACACGGACGTCACTCTGGTCGCCTCGGGTTCGATCGCCGATCTCTACAACGCAGCGCTCCAGCGCGTCGGCCTGAACGTCAGGCATGTCGACGCCGACGACGCCGTCCGCCGCGGCCTCTTCTCGGCCGCGCAATCAATCTGGGCATAGAAGGAAACAAAGATATGGCCTCAAACATCGCCTGGCCGAAGCTGAAGCGGTCCCTCGTCGCCATCCTGCGCGGCATCAAGCCGGAAGAAGCCGAAGCGGTGGTCGGCACGCTGATCGAGGAAGGTTTCGACCTGATCGAAATCCCGCTCAACTCGCCCGATCCGTACACCTCGATCCGCCGGGTGATCGACACCTTCGGCGACAAGGCGGTGATCGGTGCTGGAACCGTGCTTTCGGCCGAACAGGTGGACCGGCTGGCCGATGTCGGCGGCCGCCTGGTCGTCAGCCCCAACATCGAGCCCGAGGTGATCGAGCGTGCGTCGGAGCATAAAATGCTGACCATGCCCGGCGTGTTCACGCCGACCGAGGCGCTTCTGACGGTCAAATGCGGGGCATCGGCACTGAAATTCTTCCCCGGCGGGATACTCGGGACGACCGGCGTCGCCGCCATCAAGACCATCCTGCCTGCCGACACGATCGTTGGCGTGGTCGGCGGGGTTTCCGAAACATCCTTCGCCGACTACCGGAAGATCGGCGTCAGCACCTTCGGGCTGGCGACGAACATCTACGCGCGGGGCGACAGCGCCGAAACCGTCCGCGGCAAGGCACGCGGCATCGTATCGGCCTACGACGCGGCGTTTGCCTGAACGAAACGATCAGACGGCGTGCTGGAGCACGCTCAGGCCGCCGTCGACGACAAGGCAGGCGGCGTTCATGAACGGGCACTCGTCCGAGATCATGAACACCGCCGCCTTGGCAATCTCCTGCGTGCTGGCGATGCGCTTGCCGGGATGCAGCGCCATGGTGTCGGCGCGCGCCTTCACCGGGTCGGGGAAGCTGTTCCAGTAGTCGATCGCCTTTTGCGTTTCGACATAGCCCGGCGCCAGCCCGTTCACGCGCACGCCCGCCCCCGCATATTCCAGCGCCAGCGACTTGGTCATGCCGAGCAAAGCGTGCTTCGCCAGCGGATACGGAAAGGTGCGCGGGATGATCGTGAAGCTGTGCGTCGAAGCGATGTTGAGGATCGCGCCGCCGCCGGCCGAAATCATACCGGGTAACGCCGCCTTGCAGCAGTTCCAGGCGCCCTTGAGGTTGACGTCGAAACAGCGCTGCCATTCGGCCTCGGTGGTTTCCAGCGGCGTGTTGAAGACGTTGATGCCGGCATTGTTGATCAGCGCGTTGATCGGCCCGATCACGGTGCCGGCCTGCGCCACAGCCGCTTCTATCGCGGCGGCATCGGTGATGTCGGCTTCGCCATAGGCCAGCATGCCTTCGGGTGCGCCGAGACTGTTGACGCTGTCACGCAGCATCGGCCCGTCGCGATCGACCAGGAAGAGTTTTGCGCCTTCCCTCAGGCATTCCTCGGCAATCGCGAGACCTATGCCCTGGGCAGCCCCGGTCAGGAAGATGCGCTTTCCGGCAAGACGGTCTGTCATTGGAAGTCCTCAAGATTCGAAACGGTGATTGAAAAGCCGCCCGACAGGACCTCGCCCGGCGCGAGCACATGAAGCCCGGCAGGCCCGGCCATGGCCAGCGCGTTGGGCGCATGCGACATCGGCTCGAGACAGAAGAAGCCGGGGTCGCTGTCGGGTGCGTAGAGCATATATCGGGAAAAGATCGGGTCGGCGGCGATCTCGGCTGAGAGCCCGGTTTCCGGCCACACGATGCGGGCGCGGCCGTTCCAGCCTTCGAAGCAGTTGTTCAGCCAGTGTGGCGGCAAGGTTCGAGGTTTCGAAAAATCGGCGTTTTCGGGAATGGCTTGCCGGGCGACCGGCATATGGTTCGGGGCCTCGGTCCACCATGCGTTTGCAGGCGCCGTGATCAAGGTTCCTGCCGTTCGGGGAAAGTAGGGATGAAAGCCGATGCCGAACGGCATCGCTTCGGCGCCGCGACTTTCGACACCCAAATGGAGGCTCAGCGTTGCGTCGCTCAGCCGGATCGTCTGGACGGCCCTGTAGATATGCGGGGAGTTAGCCGGCTGTGTTTGCTCGAAAGACAGGCGCAACTCGGTATCGCTGGCGTCTTCGACAGTCCATTCGCCGAGCCAGCCGTCGCCGTGAATGTAGAAGGGCTCATCGGTATTCGGTTCGAAGGCGTAGTGTTTGCCGCCGAGATAGAACCCGTTGCCCTCGACGCGGTTGCCGATGGGCACCAGCGGGAAGCATGCCGACTTCAAGACATCGAACGCCTCACCCGGCTTAAGAGCTGCCCGCAGTAACGGCCGGCCATCGCTTGTGTAGCCGTCGACAACCGCGCCGCCCTGCGTACTGACGCGCAGGGCAAGCCGGTCGTTTTCGAGTGCGATCAGACCAGACATCGGTCGGCTTAGCGCCGTCCAAGCGCGTTTGACCTGAGATTGTCGAGCAGCACGGCGAGCAGCAGGATCACGCCACGGACGATGTATTGATAGAAGGCCGGGATGTTGAGCAGGTTCATGACGTTTTCGGCGATGCCCATGATCATCACGCCGACGATGACGCCAGCAATTGCAGCCCGTCCGCCAGCCAGCGACACGCCGCCGAGCACGCAGGCCGAGATGACCGACAGTTCGAGCCCGACAGCGGCGTTGGGCTGGCCGGAGGTGATGCGCGAGGCAAGCAGGATGCCGGCGATGGCGCAAACCATGCCCTGCAACGTGAAGATCCAGATGCGGGTGCGGTCGACATTGACGCCGGCGAGCCGCGACGCCTCCGGGTTGCCGCCAATGGCCAGCGTGTTCTTGCCAAACACTGTGCGGTTGAGCACGAAGCCGAAGACCACGAACAGGATCAGCAGCACCCAGATCGGGGTCGGGACGCCGAGCAGTTTGGACAATGCGAGCTGGTAGAAATTCGGGTCGTTGATGCCGACCGCGCGGCCGTCGGATGCGATCAGGGCAAGACCGCGCACGATCTGCATGGTCGCAAGCGTTGTGATGAGCGCATTGATGCGGAACTTGGCGATGACCACGCCGTTGATCAAGCCGACCATCCCGCCGCAGAGAACCGCAGCGAGGATGCCGATGATGATCGAGCCTGTCGCGTTCGATGCCATGACCGCAACCATGCCGGCAAAGGCGACGATGGAACCAACCGACAGGTCGAAGTCGCGCGCCGCCAGGCAAAACATCATGGTACAGGCAACGATGCCGACGGTGACGACCGACTGCAGCAGGCCAAGCATGTTGCGTTCGGTGAGGAAATTCGGAACGAAGATCGACACCAGTGCGAAGGCCAGCACAAAAAGCACGACCAGTCCCTGATCGCCGAGCAGTACCTTCTTCAAAGAATTTGTCATGCTCCGTCCCTCTAGGATGCGATTGCGTCTGGCGTTTTCTTGTCGGGAAGCGCTGCCGCCAGAATGGCGCGCTCGCTGAACTGGTCGCGGTCGAGATACGCTGAAATGCGCCCGCCGCACATGACGAGGATCCGGTCGCAGATGCCCATCACCTCGGGCAGTTCGCTGGAAACGACAATGATGGCCATGCCGTCCTCGGCCAGCTGGTAGAGGATTTCGTAGATCTCCGATTTCGCTCCCACATCGATGCCGCGCGTCGGCTCGTCGACGATCAGTACGCGAATGCCCTGCTCCGACAGCCAGCGGCCAAGAATGACCTTCTGCTGGTTGCCGCCGGACAGGTTGACGATGTCCTGCTTGCGCGACGGCGTGCGCACCTTGAGCTTCTTGAGGAAGGTTTCGGCGACCTCGATCTCCTTGCCCGGGTTGAGAATGCCGAAGCGGGTGTGATGGCGCCGCGAGGAGATGTTGATGTTTTCCTCGAGCGAACGGCCCTGGATGATGCCGTCATGCTTGCGGTCTTCGGAGCACAGCACGATGCCGGCACGGATCGCCTGACGCGGATCGTCGATCTCGACCTGCCGGCCATCGATCGTGACCGCGCCATCACGACGGGCATCCGCGCCATATACGAGGCGCATCAACTCCGAACGCCCGGCACCGATGAGACCGAAGAAACCGACGATCTCGCCGGCACGCGCTTCAAAGCTGGCGGGTACAGGCAGCTTCTCACCAGTGATGCCCTCGGCCTTCAGACGCACCTCGCCCAGTGGACGCGCACGCCAGCCCCAGACGTTGGAGATCTCGCGGCCGACCATCTCGGCGACGACCTGCTCGCGGGTGACATCCCTAAGGCTCGGGTGATGAGCAGCGAGCTTGCCGTCGCGCAGCACAGTCAGGCTGTCGCAAAGGCGGAACACTTCGTCGAGCCGGTGCGAAATGTAGAGGATGACCTTGCCGTCGGCGCGCAGGCGCTCGATCAGGGCAAACAGAATTTCGCTTTCACGCGACGACAGCGACGAGGTCGGCTCGTCAAGCGCGATCACCCTGGCGTCGAGCATGATCGCCTTGGCGATCTCGACCATCTGGCGCTCGCCGATCGACAGCGTCTTGACCTTACGGCGGGGATCGATGTCGATGCCGGCGGATTTCAGTTTCTCGCCGACTTCGGCGAACATCTGCCGCGCCTGGATGACGCCGGCATTGGCCGGGAAGCGGCCAAGCCGCAAATTCTCCGCAACCGTCAATTCGGGGACGAGCTGAAGCTCCTGGTGGATGACGATGACGCCGGCGTGAAAGGCATCGCGGGTCGATGTGTATTTCTGGATCTCGCCGTCGATGCTGATGTCGCCCAAATTGGCATGCTGGTCGCCCGACAGGATACGTATCAGCGTTGACTTGCCGGCGCCGTTTTCGCCCATCAGACCATGCACAGCGCCCTTTTCGACGCCGAACGACACGTCAGACAGGGCCTGAACGCCGGGATAGGCTTTCGAGATGCTGGAAAATTCGAGAAACGACATTGACGGTCCTCCGAAATGTCTGGCGGCGGATCATGATCCGCCGCCAGACACCGTTCAACGATACGGCTTATTGAATGCCGAGTTCTGCCCGGACCTTCTGGAAGTCGTCGCGCTTGGCAAGCGCTCCGGCGGTCAGGATCAGCTTCTCCGGCTCCTTGTTATTGGCGACCCACTCATACATATTGAGCGCGGTCTCGTAGCCATGGCGCTTCGGCGAGATGATCACCGAGCCGATGAAACCAGTGGCCGTCGGCTTCTTGAACTCGTTGATGGCCGAGTCCGCGCCGCCAATGCCGACGCCGATCACGCCGTCAGCCGGGATGCCGACGCTTTCCGACGCACGCACAGCACCCAGGACCGCCTCGTCGTTAAGGCCGAAGGCGACCCACTTCTTGATGCCGGCGTTCTTGTTGAGCACGACGGTCGCGGCGTTCAGCGCTGCTTCCGTGTCGGTCTTGGCCTGCGGCGCGTCGAAGATGTTTTCGGCCTTGAAGCCATTCGCCTTCAGCACCGAGATCGCGCCTTCGACGCGGTCCACGGCGGTCGGAAGCTGGTCGTAGGAAACGCGGATCGCACCCACTTCGTCGGCTTTCCAGCCGCGCGCCTTCATCTCGTCGACGATGGCCTGGCCGACCGCCTCGCCGATCTTGGTCGCGGAGATGCCCATATGCGGCACTTCTTCGATCGGCTTGCCGTCAGCGCTGACCAGCCGGTCGTCGACTGTCATCAGCTTGAGGTTGTTGGCCTCAGCCTTGGCAACGATGCCAGGTCCAAGCTTCACATCGGGGGTGCAGACGATGAAACCCTGAGCGCCCTGGGCGCCGAGATTGTCGATCGCCGACATCAGCTTCTCGCCGTCCTCGGCGCCGATCTTGACCAGGGTGAAGCCCTTTTCCTTGGCGGCCTGGTCGGCGAACTTCCATTCGTCCTGGAACCACGGTTCCTCGGGCTGCTTCACGATGAAGCCGATCTTGGTCTCCTGCGCATAGGCAGAAGCAATGGTGGTGACAGACAGAACCGCAAGGGCGCCCGCAACGAGCGCCTTATTCAACAATCGCATGGTTTCCTCCCAAAAACGCGCCGGGCAGGCAGCCCGGATGACAAAAGCTAGCTTCATTCATCATACCAGTCAATTGCCTTGGTATGATGAATGAGATAGCTTCCTTTCCGGAGGAGTGGCTCGGCATTTGTCGTGAGGCAGGATTGTCCGGCATGTGGAGCGCACATAAGAACGACAAGACGTCAGGGGGAGGAATGCATGGACAGCGCCAAGGCTGATACGATCGGCACCGCCGCAAAGGCGCGCCGTCCGCGCGTCATGCCCGACGTGGTGCGGGCCATCGCCTCCGACATCCTGTCCGGCCGTTATCCGACCGGCGCAAACCTGCCGAGCGAAAACGATCTTGGCGCTGAACACGGCGTCAGCCGCACCGTCATCCGCGAGGCGCTAAAGGTGCTGGCCGCCAAGGGCCTTGTGCTCAGCCGTTCGCGGATCGGCACCGTCGTATGCGACAGGGAAAGCTGGAACATCATCGACCCCCAGGTGCTGGAATGGCACGCGCCGAACACCCTGGATCCGAAGCTGTTCGATTCCATCCTCGAGACACGCCGCGCCATCGAGCCGCTGGTGGCTGAGCTTGCTGCCACGCGCGCTTCCCTACACGAGATAGCCGATCTGGAAATGGCCTGGAAAGGCATGGAGGCCGCCGGCAGCGACGTTGCAAGTTTTGCCCGTTCGGACGCCGCCTTCCACCAGGTCCTCTACGGCGCCTGCCACAATCCGATTTTCCGCCAGATCGGCGGCCTAATCGAGACCGCGCTGAAATTCGCGCTTGAGGCGACGGCCAACTCGGTCGACCGGCGCGATGAAGCCGTGAAAGTCCACTACGGCGTGGTCGAGGCGCTGCGGATGCGCGACGGCACAGCGGCACGCAACGCCGCCAACGAGATCCTGGACCTGGCCGCCCGCGACCTGGAAAAGGCAAAGACCCAGAGAATATGAGACTGAACGAGCGCGAKCATTTGGGGCCGACACCATGAAGATCACAGCGTTCAAGACCTACATCGTTCCGCCACGTTGGCTGTTCCTCAAGATCGAAACCGACGAAGGCATAAGCGGCTGGGGCGAGCCGGTCGTCGAAGGCCGCGCCCACACCGTCGAAGCAGCGGTGCACGAACTCGCTGACTATCTGATCGGCAAGGATCCGAGGCTGATTGAAGACCACTGGAACGTCATGTATCGCGGCGGTTTTTATCGTGGCGGGGCGATCCTGATGAGCGCGCTGGCCGGCGTCGACCAGGCGCTGTGGGACATCAAGGGCCGAGCGCTCGGCGTTCCGGTGCACGAGCTTCTGGGCGGCCGCTGCCGCGATCGCATCAAGGTCTACTCCTGGATCGGCGGCGACCGGCCTTCGGAAGTGGCTGATGGCGCTCGGGAAGTCGTCTCCCGCGGCTTTACCGCGCTAAAGATGAACGGCACCGAAGAGCTTCAGATCGTCGACAGCCACGACAAGATCGATGCGGCGGTCGAGCGCGTCGCCATAGTGCGCGAGGCGGTAGGCAAGCACATCGGCATCGCTGTCGACTTCCACGGCCGCGTCCACCGGCCGATGGCGCGGGCTCTGGTCAAGGAACTGGAGCCGTACCGGCTGATGTTCATCGAGGAGCCGGTGCTCAGCGAAAACCGCGAAGCGCTAAAGGAGATCGCCGCACTTTCGTCGACTCCCATCGCGTTGGGCGAAAGGCTCTACAGCCGCTGGGACTTCAAGAGCGTGCTTCAGGAAGGCGTGGTCGACATCATCCAGCCCGAYCYSTCGCATGCCGGCGGCATCACCGARWSSCGCAAGATCGCGGCSATGGCSGAGGCCTAYGACGTTGCCGTGGCGCCCCACTGCCCGCTCGGGCCGATCGCGCTCGCCGCCTGCCTCCAGCTCGACGCGGTGACCTACAACGCCTTCATCCAGGAACAGAGCCTCGGCCTTCACTACAACAAGGCCAACGACCTGCTCGACTACGCCAAGAACAAGGACGTCTTCCGCTACGAGGACGGCTATGTCGCGATCCCCGATGGCCCCGGTCTTGGGGTCGATGTCGACGAGGACTATGTCAAGGAGCGCGCCAAGGAGGGCCACCGTTGGCGCAACCCGATCTGGCGACATGCCGATGGTTCGTTCGCCGAGTGGTGATCGCAGCTATGCCTCGTCAACAGTGGGGACGAAGCACCGGCCACGTTGAGAGCAGCAAGACTACTATCAGCCATGTTGCAAACGTCGTTCGAGCGAGCGGCTGTAGCGTGAGATGAACAAGCAGAACGCGACATAGATCAATGCGACGAAGATGTAGCCTTCGAGCGCGAAGCTGCGCCATTGCGGGTCGCCAAGTGCCTGCTTGGTAGCGAGCAGCAGATCGGTGAGGCCGACAATGCCGACCAGCGACGTATCCTTGAACAAGCCGATGAAAAGGTTGGCGATGGCGGGTATGGCATGACGCAACGCCTGTGGCACCACGATCAAAAGCGAGGTCTGCCAGTAGGTCAGGCCAAGGGCTTCGGCTGCCTGCCCCTGCCCTTCAGGAACAGCCTGGAGGCCGCCGCGGATGGCTTCGGCGAGGTAGGCGGCACTGAATAAGGTGATCGCTGCGAGCGCGCGCAACAACGCGTCGACCTGTACCTTGCCGGGCAGGAACAGCGGGATCATGAACGAGGCCATGAAGAGCACTGTGACCAGCGGGACGCCGCGTACCATTTCGATGAAGGCGACGCAGATTGACTTGACGACGCGCAGGCGCGACCGGCGGCCAAGCGCCAGCACAACAGCGAGCGGGAACGCTCCGACCATGCCGCCAAGCGCGAGGAAGACGGTCAGCGGCAGGCCGCCCCACAGGTCGGTCGGTACATATTCTAGGCCAAGTGCGCCGCCGCGCATCAGCACGATGATGGCGGTGACGCCGATGGCCCAGCCGGCGACGACGGTGCGCCAGCCGAAGCGCAGCGAGCAGCTGGCAAGCACCAGGACGATGGCCAGCGCCAAAGCGGCGAGCGGGCGCCACTGTTCGGCATAGGGGTAGCGGCCAAATAGGATCAGCCGATACTTTTCGTGGACGAACGACCAGCAGGCACCGCCATTGGCGCGGCAGACGTCCGGGGCGGCGGCGACCCATGTCGCATCGATGAAGGCCCACCGCAGCAGCGGCGGCACATACATGACGAATGCGGCGACCATCGCCAGCGTCAGCAGCGAGTTGCCGACGGAGCCGAACAGGCGCTGGCGCAGTTTCGGGACGGCTACGCTCATTTCATACCCACCAGCGCGACACGCGCATTGTACCAATTCATGAAGGCCGAGATCGACAGGCTCATGGTCAGATAGACGGCCATCAAGATGGCGATGACCTCGATGGCCTGACCGGTCTGGTTGATGATCGTATTGCCTATCGACATCAGGTCGGGATAGCCGATGGCGATGGCCAGCGAGGTGTTTTTGGCCAAGTTGAGATACTGGCTGGCGAGCGGCGGCACAGCGACCTTCAGCGCCTGCGGGATGATCACCAGACGCAGCGTGTGGGCGCGGCTGAGGCCGAGCGAGGCTGCTGCCTCGGACTGGCTGCGGCTGACCGACATGATGCCGGCGCGCAGGATCTCGGCGATGAAGGCTGCGTTGTAGAGCGACAGGCCGATGAGCAGTGCGGTCAGCTCCGGGGTCACCAGTCCGCCGCCGGAAAAGCCGAAGCGGGTCGGCTCAGGCACGTCGAAAGGCGTTGTGGCGGCAAGGAACAGCAGCGCAGCCATCGCCGGGCCGAGCAGCAACACTGCGCGCGGCCACAATAGCGCGGGCGCACCGGTCAGGTCGGCGCGGCGGCGCGACCAGAAAACGTAGGCTATGGCGGCGGCGGCACCTCCGATCAGCGCGCMAAGGACAAGGCCGGCGCCCGAATGCAGGATGGGAAAATGCAGGCCGCTTTTGGCAAGGTACAGTCCGGGCAGAAGCTGCGGCGCAGCAGATGCGGCCGGCAACATCTGGGTCAGCACCGCATACCAGACATAAAGCTGGAGCAGCAGCGGCACATTGCGGACAAGCTCGACATAGGTGGTGGCCAGCGGCTTGACGAGCGGGTTGCGCGACAGCGAAGCGACGCCCACGACGGTGCCGACGACGGTCGACAAGATGATGCCAAGGATAGCGACGACCAGCGTGTTGAGCAAGCCAACGATTAGAGCCTTGGCGAAGGTGGAGCTGGCGCTGTAGGGAACGAAGCTCTGGCCAATTTCAAAGCCGGAGGCCTGCCAGAGGAAGCCGAATCCGGTGCGGATCGAGCGTTCTTCGAGATTGCCGATCAAGTTGATGGCGAGGAACGCGATGATGCCCGCGACGAGCGCGAGCACCATCACCTGGGTGGCGATAGCGCGAAAGGCCGGATCGCTCCAGCCTCCCGCCGAACGCATTGATTGAGTTGCGCCCGTCATCGTCTCATCGCACGGGAAGGGCGTACATCTGGCCACCTTGCGACCACAGCGCGTTGGCATTGCGCTCCATGCGCAGTGGCGTCTTCGGGCCGACATTGCGTTCGAAGATCTCGCCGTAGTTGCCGCCACGCTTGATGGCGCGATAAGCCCAGCCGGCGTCGAGGCCAAGCTTTTCGCCCATGTCACCGGACGTGCCGAGCAACCGCTGGATAGCCGGATCCTGGCTATCCTTCATGCTGTCGATATTGGCCTGCGTGATGCCCTTTTCCTCTGCCTCGATCAGCGCCATCAGCGTCCACTTGGCGACCGTGTACCACTCGAGATCGTTGCGGCCAACGACCGGACCGAGCGGCTCCTTGGAGATCATCTCGGGCAGAATCTGCCAGTCGTCTGGATTCGGCGCGTCGGAAGCGCGGACCGACGACAGATACGACATATCGGCGGAGAAGGCCTGGCAGCGACCGGAGAAGAAGGCGGCGCGCGCCTCGTTCTGCGATTCGAACACGACCGGAGTGAACTTCTTGCCGTGGGCACGGAAGTAGTCGGCGAGGTTGAGTTCGCTTGTGGTGCCGGTGGCGGTACAGATGCTGGCGCCGTCGAGATCGAGCGCACTCTTGAGATCGAGCGACTTGGGTACGAGGAAGCCCTGGCCGTCATAGAAATAGACCCCGGCATAGAGCAGACCAAGCGAAGCGTCGCGGGTCAGCGTCCAGGTCGCAACGGTGGTCAACAAGTCGATTTCGCCGGACTGCAGGGCGGTGAAACGCTGCTGGGGGCTGAGCGGAACGAACTTCTCCTTGGCAGCGTCGCCAAGCACCGCCGCCGAAACGGCACGACAAAAGTCGGTGGTCAGGCCGGTCCACTGGCCCGAGCTGTCGGCAATCGAGAACCCGCCGATGCCGGTGGATACGCCGCAGACGACTTCGCCGCGCTGGCGGATGGCGTCAATAGTCACCCCCGCCTGCGCAGGCGGGGTGATACCGGCGGTGGCCGCCATCAGCATGGCGCTGGCCAGGCCGTTCTTGAGCAGATTGTACATTGGATTTCCCCTCCCTTGATACTCCGCGTCACCCTTGGCCATGGCAGCCAAGGGTTGCGGAAGTTGCCGCCGCCCTCTGGAACGGCGCGATCCGGTTCGACCGGCATGGATCGGCGCGCCCAGTGAGGCGCGCCGATGTGTCAGGTAACGGCGCGGCGCGTGGCAAAACGCTCGTCGCGCCAGCTTCCGGACCTCATAACATCGTTGAAGGCATCGGCCGCACGGTAGACGTCGGCGAAGCTGAGGTAGGCCGGCGCAAAGCCGAAGCGCATCATGTCGGGGGCGCGGAAGTCACCAACGATGTTGCGCGCAATCAAGGCCTGGATCACCGAGTATCCATTCTCGAAGGCAATCGAAACCTGGCTGCCACGAAGCGAGTGGTCGCTGGGGGTCACCACCGTTGCCTTGTGAGCCCGGCACGTCTCACCAACGAGTTCGATGAACACATCGCTCATAGCCAGGCTCTTGGCGCGGATGTCGGCCATATCGACGTCTTCGATGGCGGCAAGGCCGGCATTGATGGCGCGCAACGACAAGATCGGCTGGGTGCCGCACAAAAGGCGGCGCGCGCCATTGTCTGGGCGGTATCCGACCTCGAACGCGAAGGGTGCGGCGTGGCCCCACCATCCCGTAAGCGGCTGGCGCAAGGTCGCCTGATGGCGGGTGGCGGCATAGATGAAAGCAGGCGAGCCCGGGCCACAGTTAAGGTATTTGTAGGTGCAGCCAACCGCGAGATCAGCGCCGGTATTGTCGAGCTCGACCGGAATCACGCCAGCGCTGTGACACAGATCCCAGACGGCAATAGCTCCAGCCTCGTGGATGAAGCGAGTGAGGGCCGCCATATCGCGCAATTCGCCGGTCTTGTAGTCGACATGGTTGATGAGAACGACGGCAGTGCGCGCGTCGATCAGATCCTCGATCCTGTCGGCATCGACGCCTTCGAGTAGCAGTTTAATGTCCGGAAGGCCGGCAACGACGCCCTCCGCGACATAGAGGTCGGTCGGGAAGCTTCCGGCTTCGGCGACGATCGTGGTCCGGCCAGGACGCAGCGAAAGGCCTGCGTGCAGAGCCTTGTAGACATTGACCGAAACCGAGTCGCAGGCGACGGTCTGGCCAGCGCCTGCACCAATCAGCGCGCCGATGCGGTCGCCCAGGTTGTCGACGAGCGAAAACCAGCCGGCATCGTTCCAGCTGCGGATCAGACCCTCGGCCCATTCCTTGCGCACGGCGGTTTCGATGTCGTCGAACGCGGCGATGGGAGCGGGGCCGAGCGAATTGCCGGCAAGGTAGACCATGCCTTGAGGAAGATGGAAGCGCCCCTGCAGGTGACGCAACGGGTCTGCCGCGTCGCGCTGTTCTATCTCAAGCGGCACACTGGCCACGTTCATGGATACTGCCTGGTTCATCGCGCCTCTGCTGTCGTCACTGCGGGCCCCGCCGTTGCGCCTCGCCTTGGTTTCGATCATTCTGACTCCTCTCGAAGATGTCAATAGATATATATAATTCGACTTCCCAGCGTATCTTATATATAACAGGCTGGATTATATGAGGGGCACATATGGACGGACCCGAGGTCGCCACCAAGGCAGAGTTTGCGTATCGCACCCTGCGTCAGGAAATCCTGGAAACCCGGCTGCTGCCGGGTGCACCCCTCAAGCTCGGCGCCATGCGCGACGCCTATGGCATTGGCTGGACGCCGCTGCGCGAGGCGCTATCGCGGCTCGAAGCCGAACATCTCGTCATTTCGAGCGCCAACAAGGGCTACACCGTCGCGCCGGTGTCACTTGATGAGTTGAGCGACCTGACCAACGCCAGGCGCCTTGTCGAACTGCCTATGCTGGCGGACTCCATCGCCAATGGCGGCGAGGAATGGGAGACAGCCCTTGTGGCTGCCCATTTCCGCCTATCGCGCTGCAAGCCGCCGGTGGAAAACCCTGAGGAGCATGTCATCACCGACTGGAAGGAGAGGCACGAGGCTTTTCACCTCGCGCTGCTTTCGGCAAGCAAGTCGCCGTGGCTGATGCGCTTTTACATGCAGATTAAGGACCAGTTGCGCCGCCACCATCGCATTTTGGCTATCACGCCTGGCCTTGCGGCATCAAAGGGGCCGGAATGGCGCGAAAGCACAACTTACCATGCGTTGCGCTCCGCCTTGGCGCTCGAGCCCCATACCGAGCTGATGAACGCAGCGCTCGATCATGACGTCGACCGCGCGGTCGCACTGTTGGACGCCCACATCGAACTGACCAAGCTGGTGTTCGTGGCGGTCGATATCACGACAAACCCGACCTTGGCGCCTGAGCAGCTTTAGGGTGCCGGTCGCCACTTCCCTTGTTTGCGACATCAGACACCAGCAGATTTCGAGGACTTCCATGGCCACTGCGTTTTCCAATTGCAGCCCGACGCTCGTACTGCTCAACGGCAAGGTTGTCGCTGACGACGGCATCCATGAAGCTGTGGCGATCACCGGGCAGCGCGTTGCCGTCTTGGGCACATCGGCTTCCATAGGAGCGCTGGCGAACCCAGGCACCGAGATCGTCGATCTTGCCGGACGAACTGCCGTGGCAGGGCTTATCGACGGACATGCCCACATGGATCGCGAAGGCCTGAAGAGCACGCTCCCATCGCTGTCGGGTTGCCATTCGATCGAAGACATCGTCGAAAAGATCGCAGCGATTGCCGCCACCAAAATGCCTGGCGAGTGGATCGTGACGATGCCGATCGGCGAGCCGCCGAGCTATGAGGACGTGCTGTCGGGCATCGCGGAAAACCGCTTCCCAGACCGTTGGGATCTCGACCGCGCAGCGCCAAACAATCCGGTCTATGTCCGCTCGATCTGGGGTTACTGGCGCTCAACCCTGCCGCTGGTCTCGATCGCCAACAGCGCGGCGCTCAGACTGGCCGGCATCAACGCGACGACGGTTGCACCGACCGAATCCATGGAAATCTGTCGCGATGAGGCGACGGGCGAGCCAAACGGCATCTTCATCGAAACCAACAAGATGCCGGTGGTCGAGCTATCGCTGATGCGGCAGGCGCCGCATTTCACCCCGGCCGAGCGCGTCTCGGCTCTGGCTGCCTCGATGCGGGCATACAACCGCGCAGGCACGACCAGCGTGTTCGAGGGCCACGGCGTCGCTTCGGAAGTGCTCGACGCATACCGCCAGGTTCGATCTTCGGGCCAGCAGACGGTTCGCGCCTCTATGATCTTCAGCCCTGCGTGGGGTTCAACCTCACCCGACGATTGCCGTGCACTGCTTAAATCCTGGGGCCATTGGCTGGCCGGCCGCGGGCTCGGCGACCAGTGGCTGGGCATGGCAGGCCTCTATGGCGAGATCGACAACTCGGTGGAGCGCGAATTGCGCAGCGCTGCCTTTCCGCAGACGGGATGGGCCGGCTTCCACTACAACTCGTCACTGCCACGCGATGCGCTCAAGACAGTGCTTGTCGAGGCTGCCCGCAACGGTATCCGCGCCGTCGGCATCCTGCCCAACATGCTCGACCTATTTGCCGAGGTCGACGAAATCGTGCCGATCTCCGATCAGCGCTGGGTGCTCGGGCACATCGTCAGCCTCACGTCGGACCAAGTGAAGCAGGTTGCCGATCTCGGCCTCGCCGTCACCACCCATTTGAGCGCCTATCTCTACAAACGCGGCAGCGAGTTGGTCGAAAAATTGGGCAAGGACCGAGCCAGCGAGATCGTGCCGTTACGTTCGTTGCGCGAAGCCGGCGTGCCAATCTCGTTCGGCAGCGACAATGTCCCGCTCAGCCTGTTTCATTCGATCGCCCATGCCGTCAGCCGTCGCGACCGGACTGGGGCGCTGATCGCACCCGACCAGGCGCTGACGCGCGAGGAAGCGCTCGAGTGTGCCTCGCTCGGAGGTGCCGCACTAACTTACGAGGAAGAGGAGAAGGGCAGCATCGCCGTGGGGAAACTGGCGGATCTGGCGGTGCTTTCCGCCGATCCCCTGACCTGCGCCTCAGACGAGCTGGCGCTGATCGAAGCAGAGCTCACCATTGTTGACGGTCGCGTCGTTTATCGGCGGTGAACCTGCCCTTTTTCCGATACTGAAAGCCAACCATGAGCCAAACAACCGCTGCCCCGGTATTCCTCGACTACGACCAGGCTAGGCTTGACCTCAATTACAACCAGAGTGCCTGGGCGCCCAATGCTGGCGAGATTATCGCCTGGTATCGCAGTGCTTCAATTGCCGCGCATCAAAAGCTGGCCCCCCTTAACCTTTCCTATGGTGACGGGCCGCTCGAACGGATCGACCTGTTTTCGGTGCGTGAGGCGAATGCGCCGCTGGTTGTTTATGTTCATGGTGGCGCCTGGCGCGCGCTCAGCGGCATGGACAGCGCGTTTGCTGCCGAGGCCTTCGTTGCTGCCGGGGTCAATTTTGCGGCGCTCGATTTCGCTAGCATCCCTGACGCAAGACTGCCCGACATGGTGGGACAGGTGCAGCGTGGGATCGGCTGGCTATCGCGCCATGGAGGCGAGTTGGGCTACGACGTCGGTCGTTTGGTTGTCGCCGGTCATTCGTCCGGAGCGCATCTTGTCGCGGCTGCACTCTGTGTCTCGACCGACAGCCAGATCGCGCCTGGCACCGTCAGCGGGGCTGTCTGTGCCAGCGGTGCCTATGATCTCGAGGCCCCCATGCTGAGCGCGCGCGGGGCCTATCTGCAATTAAGTTCCGCCGAGGTCGATACCTTCAGTCCGGTTCGGCATCTGGAGCGTATCAGCTGCTCGATGATCGTTGCCTATGGCGACGGCGAAACCGATGAGTACTGCCGGCACGCGAAATCTCTGCACGCCGGGCTGATGCAAGCTGGCAAGGCAAGCCAGCTCATTGTTGCCAAAGGCCAGAACCACTTCGAGTTCAGCCGGACGCTGGCCGATCAGGACGGCATTCTGTTTCGTGCCACATTAGATCTAGCGTTCAACGGAATTGGCTGACGGCGCCGGCAGTCAAACATCTGAAATGGATAAGTAAAAGCCGTCGCTGGCGCGGCAATCTCGTTTTAGCCGCTGTCCGCATGCGTGGAGCAATGTCGAAAGCCGCTTGCCTGCCGCGCGGAGCGATGGGCTGGAAGCGGTAGAAGCCAAGTAAGAAAATGTGGACGCGTGCCCGCCTCTGCTTTCTTGATAATCACACTCAACAATGTTAGAGGCCGGCTCTGGCGGTGTCAGGTGACGCGACCGCCTGCAACGACCTCGAAACCACCTTGGTTTGCGATCGGGAGACGTGGGATATGCGGGACAGCTGGGCTATCGAGACCGCCGGCAGTGCTTTTCGGTCGAAGGCTCTGCGCCGGTACGCCGTGGCCTTAGGCGTATCATTGTCCCTGGCCTTGCATACAAGCGCTGCCCTGGCGCAACAGGCTGCACCGGCAAGTGCCCCAACCTCTGTCACGGTGCCTGGCCAGAATCTTGACAGCGCACCAGCGGCGGACCTTGCTGGTGAGACGACGCAGCCACCAGCTCAGGCTGACCCCTCCGGCGCGGCTGCCGCGCCCATCAACACCCCCATGACGCCGACCGCCCCCCTTGGCGATGTCGCCGGGAATGCCAACCCGGCCGGCATGGCCGTTGGCGCACCTGCCGACACCAACGTCCCCAAAAGCGTTTTGCCGCACGACCTATCGCCATGGGGCATGTTCATGGCGGCCGACTGGGTGGTCAAAGGCGTGATGATCGGCCTTGCCTTCGCCTCGCTGATGACCTGGACGGTGTGGCTTGCCAAGTCGCTCGAGATCGCCGCCAGCAAGGCGCGGTTGAAAAAGGCGCTGCGCGGCATTCTCCATGCCCGGAGGCTTGAGGATGCAGCTCAGGCCCTTGGAGAGCGTGCAGGTATCGGCAGTGTGCTGGTTCGCGCCGCCGTTGAGGAGATGGAAATGTCGGGCCATGAGCTCGGCTATGGCGACGCCTCAGGCATCAAGGAGCGGGTCGATTCGCGCCTGATGCGCATCCAGGCGCAGGCCGGCCGCCGCCTCAGCCGCGGCACCRGTGTGCTCGCCACCATCGGTTCGACAGCGCCATTCGTCGGCCTGTTCGGCACCGTCTGGGGCATCATGAACTCGTTCATAGGCATCTCGGAGTCCCAAACCACCAATCTGGCGGTTGTCGCACCTGGTATCGCCGAGGCGCTTTTGGCAACCGCTGTCGGCCTGATCGCAGCCATCCCCGCCGTTGTCATCTACAACGTCTTTGCCCGTTCGATCACCGGCTATCGCCAGGGACTGGCCGACGCTGCTGCAGGCGTGCAGCGGCTCGTCAGCCGCGATCTCGACCGACAGCCGCAGCAGCGTTCCGAGCGTTCGAACCCGACCAACGAGCCGGTGCGCGCCAACGGCCGGCTTACTCCTGCTGTAGCTGTCTAGGAGACGGATCAATGGCTGGCGGCATCAGACAATCGCCTGACGAGGACGACCTCCAAGAAAACCACGAAATCAATGTGACGCCGTTCATCGACGTCATGCTGGTGCTGCTGATCATCTTCATGGTTGCAGCGCCGCTGGCGACAGTCGACGTCAATGTCGACCTGCCGGCATCGACGGCGACCCCTTCACCGCGGCCGCAAGAGCCGCTGTACGTGACCTTGAAAGACGACCTCAGCCTCGCCATCGGCCAGGACACCGTGGTCCGGCCCTCTTTCCAGCAGGAGCTCGACCTGCGCGCCAAAGGCGATAAGCAAAGCCGCATCTTCCTGCGTGCCGATCGCGGCGTCGACTATGGCGAGCTGATGGAGGTGATGAACCTGATGCGCGGCGCCGGCTATCTCAAGATAGCCCTGGTCGGCCTCGAAGCCGTACCGACAGCACCCGTGCCAACGACGGGCCAGCCGCAATGAGCATGGCACAGCACGACGATTTCAGCTTCGGGGATGTCAGCCGTCGTGAAGCCGTGCTCTGGTCGGCGGCAGCGGCGGTCATTGTTTCCGTTCACATGGCCGGTGCCTGGTACCTGCATCAGCAACCTGCCATGACGATGGACGAGCCGCAGGGGCAGACGGCGGTGATGATCGACCTTGCACCGATGGCGCTCGCGCCGGAGGCGGTGCCGCAAGAGACATCGGATCTTGTCGACTCCCGGGCCGCAGAAAGCGTCGAGCCGACGGAAACCATCACGCCCGATCCGGTCGAGCCGGAGCCTACGCCTGTCGAGGAAGTCGCCCAGGAAGTTCCCGAGCCGGTGGAAGAAATCGCGGAGAGTGAGCCCGTCGAGGAGGTCGTGCCAGATCTCGTCGAAGCGCCGCTTCCGGAAGTGGCGATGGCCATTCCCGAGCCGCGCCCGGAGGTCGAAAAGCCCAAGTCCGTAGCCAAGCCGGTGCGTGAGAAAAAGAAGACTGAGAAGGAGCCGGTCAAGCAGGCCAAGGTCGAGAAGAAACAACCGGCCAACAGTCCGGCGGCCCAGAAATCGGCGCAGGACAGCGAAACCACCCGCGCAGCAGCCGCAGGCCAAGGCGGCGGTAGATCGATGTCTACCGCCCAATGGAAGGCAAAGGTCTTGAGCCGGATCGCCAGGCAAAAACGTGATGCGACTGGCAACGGATCAGTCCAGATTAGTTTCACGTTCACTGCCGCCGGCGAAATCCTCTCAGCTTCAGTCGCCTCTTCCTCCGGTAACCCGAAATTGGATCAAATCGCTCTTAAGATGGTGCGCCGGGCTTCACCGATACCGGCGCCTCCACCTTCTACGCCCCTATACCTGGTATCCCCTATTACCTTCAAAGCCCGCTGATCCGGGCCGACTCCCTGGCGATCTCGTGCGCAGAGCCTCCCGGCCGCTCCGCCCCTATATTCGCACGCGCCTCAATGGCTGGTGGTGTTCAGTTGCGGGCTTGGATGTCGCGGGCCGACTGGCGATACTTTGGACAGGTCGACGCCCTAGCTTCGCCCGTCCTGCGGCAAAGCCAGCGCCTCGCGGGGGGTGATGCCGAACTGCCGCCGGAAGGCAGTAGCGAAGTTGGCCGGGTTCGAATAACCAGCAATGGCGCTGGCTTCCTGGACGCTGGTCTCGCCACCCTTCAATACTTGGAATGCGCGATCGAGGCGGAGGCGGCGGACGTATTCGAAGACACTGTGACCTTCCGACATGCGGAACAGGCGTTGCAGCCCGCTGGCGCTGATGCCGGATTCGCGCGCGATCAACTCGACGCTCAAAGGCGCGGTCAAACTTTCAGCAATCAGGTCCTTTGCACGCCTGAGACGGATGATTTCATGGCTGCGCAGGATTGAGCCCGGGACGGCTCGGCGGTCGGTATGCATGACCGCTGAGATGGTTTCGGCTACGATCTCGACGGCGCGACCTTCGAGATAGAGATTACGCAAAGTGGGCGAAAATGCTTGCGGCGTGACGATCTGGCGGATCAATTCGGCAACGCGCGGTGTAGTCGCCCAGCGATGATCAGCGAGATTGTCCTTCAGCAGCCTCATGGCCACGCGCTCGTCGCCCATCTCTTCCATGCCGTCGATATTGAGCCATTCGGGCGTCGCCGAGACAACGAGATGGCGTACATGCTGATGCCCCACCGATGCCCGTTCGAAGCTTTCGGCGCCAGAACTCATGATGGCCGCGCCTTGTATGACACCGCGCTGATCGCCCTTGAACTCGAAGCGGCGGTCGCCGATTTTGAGGTCGATCTTGCCATCGAGGAAGAAGATGCAGGACAGCTCCTCGCGCTGGCGCGAGGTCACTGTAAAGTCGCGCTCCTCGACAGCGTCGCTGACATGCAGGAACAGGCCATGGCGTAGCTCCTGACGCAGGTACTCGCCATCGATGAGCGTGTCTTCCATCGATAGCCGGTCGTCTTGGCTGTCAAGAACAACGCCGTCCATTTGCATGAAATCGCTGACCCGGACACGCTTTCGGCCGCTCCGGGCCAAGCTATGATCGCTTAAGCCCGACCTCATTGATGATGCCTTTCCAGCCCCTCGGGCATGTTTCTCTGGATATGCCGCGGCCGGCCCACGCGATCATGGCGCTGGGGCGCAATTTCGTTGGACCGCAAACGTTTCTGATCGTCGCGYAAAGGTTCCTGCGTTGTCAGCCATGCCATGGTGCCCTAGTGAATAGGTTAACTTGATTATAATAGTCAAGTTTTTGAACTGGCGCATCGGCACCAAACCGATGAGCGGATTTGTGGTGAGAGCGCCTTGGCGCGTCCGGATGGGCGCCCGGCGTCTGGATAGGGGCGAAACGTGCGCGGTACGGAGATTTCAAAGAGCCATTCCGGAATAGGCAAACAGAGCTGGCGCCTAAGCGGTGCGCTGCTTCTGGTGTCCACTGTGCTGACCGTCGTTGTCGCCCTACCCGCCCATGCCCAGCAGGCCAAAACCACAACGACTGCTGCAGCAAAGACCGCTGGCGGCAATGCGGTGGTGCTTGAAACAATCGAGGTGGGCACTGAAAGTCCGCGAGGGCCCGACACTGGCATCGTCGCCAAGCGTAGTGCAGCAGCATCCAAGACCAACACTCCACTCATCGAAACGCCACAGGCCGTCAATGTCGTCACCCGCGGCCAGATGGATGCCCAAGGCGTCAATTCTGTCGCCGAAGCATTGCGGTATACGCCGGGCGTTCTGCCCGACCCAAATGGCTACGATCTACGCTATGACTGGCTCTATATCAGGGGCTTCAACAGCTATGGCACCATGTGGCTCGACGGCCTGGCTGTCGCCGGTGACCCGCTGAATTATGCCACGCCGAGCATCCATCCCTATGCGCTGGAGCGCGTCGAGGTCATCAAGGGACCGGCCTCCGTTCTCTACGGCCGCGCCGTACCGGGAGGGCTGGTCAACCAGGTCAGCAAACGCCCGCAAGCCGAGACCTATCGCGAAGCCTCGGTGGAGACCAGCGGCTTCGGCGGCATACAGGGCGCGGTCGATATGACCGGCGCGCTGACTGAAGACGGGAACTGGCTCTACCGCTTCACCGGCCTTGCCAAGAACATGAACACGCAGATCGACATGGAGCGCGATCGCAAGATCATGCTGGCGCCGAGCCTGACTTGGAACCCTAACGACGACACCTCGCTGACGCTCTATGCCTACTACCAGCGCGACCGCGACATCTTCAGCCCACGCTTTTATCCGGCAGTGGGCACGCTGTTGCCAAATCCGGCCGGCCAGATCCCTCGCGAGGTGTTCCTCGGCGATACCAATGCCGAGGAATTCAACCGCGATTATGGCCACATCGGCTATGAATTCTCGCATAGCTTCGACGAAACCTGGACCGTCCGGCAAAACCTGCGCTATGGCTACTCGCAGCAAGATATGTTCCTGGCGCTGGTGAACCCGGCCTTCGCCTATTCGGGCACGCCGTCAAGCCAGCTCGACCGCGTCTCGGCCGTCTCCGACGACTGGACCTCAACCTTCGCAGTCGACAGCCAGGCCGAGGCCAGCTTCCAGACCGGCGATTTCGCCCACACCGCCCTGTTCGGCATCGACTATGTGCGCGGCATCTCCGACACCAATTTCGGCAATACCGGATGGGGCGTGAAAGTGCCCGGAATCGACTTCCTCAATCCGGTCTATGGGCTGCCAATCCCGATGGCACCGGTCACCGCCTCGGCCCATCAGAAGCAGAACCAGATTGGCCTGTATACGCAGGATCAGGTTCACTACGGCGACTGGGTCGGCACGTTCGGCCTGCGCTACGATTTTTCCGACATTGAAACCACCAACCGCATCACCAATGCGGCGATGGTCGAGACCAACGACAGCAAGCTGACCGGGCGTGCCGGCCTGACCTACCTGTTCGACAATGGCCTTGCCCCATATGTCAGCTATTCGACCGCCTTCCTGCCGCTGCTCGGCAACGACAGGTTCGGCAATCCATTCGTCGCTCAGAACGCCGAGCAATACGAGATCGGCATCAAGTACCAGCCCCTCGATGGGCGGGGCCTGATCTCGCTGTCACTGTTCGACTTGACGCTCGACAATGCGCTGACGCCCGACCCGATAGATATCAACCCGACGCGGCCGACGCAGTTTGTGYAAACCAGCAAGCAGCGCGTGCGTGGTGTCGAGATCGAGGGCAAGTACGAACTGACATCTGAGTTCGAACTCCTGGCTTCTTACGCCTATTCCAGCTCGGAAGTGCTTAGTTCCAACAATCCGGTGTCGGTGGGCCGCGAAATGCTGCGCCTGCCCGAGCACCAGGGCAGCTTCTGGGTCAACTATAGCCCGACCTATGCAGAGGGCCTGTCGCTCAGCGCCGGCGTGCGCGCCACGTCGTCCTACCAGACCGACGCCACCTACCTCGAGAAGCTGCGCATCCCCGGCCGCGCGCTGGTCGATGTCGGTGCCGAGTTCGACTTCGGAGCGTTGAAAAAGGAATTCGAAGGCACCAGGCTGCGTGTCAATGTCACCAACCTGTTTGACGAAACCTATGTTTCGCATTGCCTGAACATAACAGGCGGCAGCTGCAATTACGGCGCCGGGCGCGTCTTCACTGCGAACCTGAAAACCACGTGGTGAGGACTTGTTCGTTCCGCATCTGAACATATCCGCCAACAGGCAAGCAGGCCGAAAACGTTTCGGTCTGCTTGCCGTTCTCGGTTGCCTCACAGCCTTGCTTGCCGTGCCGCATGCGTATGCCGAGATCCTGATGCGGGATGCAGCAGGCCGAGAGGTGCGCCTCGAGGCCGCTGCGACGCGCATCGTTACCAACGAACCGCTGCTGCTGTTGTCGCTGGCGCTGATCGATCCCGATCCGGTTTCGAAACTCGCTGGCTGGGCAGCACCCCAGCGTTTTGACCGTGGCATGTATGCCGCCTTCCGCAACCGCTTCCCCGCCATAGACAAGATCCCGGTCGCGGGGGCCGTGGTACCCGCCAATGTGTCGGTGGAATCCATTCTGAGTGCCGATCCAGACCTCTTCGTGGTGAGTCTTTGGCAACCGGGCTGGGAAAGTGCGGTGCAACTGTTGGAGGCTGCCGGCGTACCCGTGATCTTCCTCGACGGCCCGGAAAACGACGCGCGCGGCCCAGCTGAGGCGACGGGATTTTCGATGCGGCTTCTGGGCCAGGCGATAGGGCGGGAGGCCGAGGCCGACGCATTCTCCAATTTCGTCGCTCTACGCTACCAGCTGGTCGCTGAACGACTGAAGGGCGTGGTCGAACGCCCCGAAGTGCTCATCGATGCACATGCGGGCACGCTGTGTTGCGCCATTCCCGGCGCCGACAACCGCATCACTGAAATGATGCGGCTTGCTGGCGGACACAGCATGGGCTCCGACTTGGTCCCCGGCTATGACGGCAAGATTGACGCAGAGTATGTGCTTGGCATAGATTCGCGAGTCTATATCGGCACTGGCGGTCCGCATCTTGCTGCGCAAGGCGGCCTCGTGGTCGGCGGCGGGGTCGATGCCGCGACCGCGCGCGCCTCGCTGAAGGCGGTGACCGGACGCAACTTTCTTGGCGAACTCGATGCGGTGCGCGCGGGCCGCGCTTTCGGCATCTCGCATCAGCTCTCTATTTCGGCACTATCGGTGCTGGCGTTTGAAAGCTTCGCCAAATGGTGCCATCCCGAGCTTTTCTCCAACCTCGATCCTGAACAAACTCTGACCGAGATCAATCGCCGTTTCATGGCCGTGCCGCTTGAGGGGACGTTCTGGATCGGGATCGAGGACGAGATCGCCCGACCATAAGCCCTTGGACGCGGACTTGAAGGACAGCCGCGAATAGACGGAGTTTCGGTGAAGGAATTTGTTACACACACCAGCATCGCGCTGGACGATCCGGACGCGATGATTGCAGCGTTCTGCGAACATATGGTCGAGCATGGCGCCGAGGTGGAGACGTCCGACGACGCCCGCATCGTGCGCTTTGCCCAATCGCGTGCCCGCTTTTGTCGCCTGGCCGACGCCCTTCGCGTCGATGCAGCCGCTAGCAGCCTCGAAGAACTCTATTTCCTTCGCCTCACTGTCGCCTCGCATGTTCTCGAGCTTGCCGAGGACGAGGCTCCTGCCATCGTCTGGGCTGGAGACGGCGACGATTGCGAGCGGCCGCCGAATTTCCAGATCCTTGAGGTGCTGGCGATCCGTGACGTCACTCCTCATATGCGCCGCATCACATTTTCCGGAGAGGATGTCGGCCGTTTCGCCCAGATGAGCGCGCTGCATCTTAACATCCTTATCCAGCATCCCGAGCTTGCCGAGCCGCAATGGCCGCACGTTGGCGCAAACGGACTTGTCAGGTGGGAAGACCCCGAGCGGCGTCCCTCCTTACGCAAATATACGGTGCGTGCTCTCGACCTTGCGGCCGGCACGCTCGATATCGACTTCGTCCTGCATGCCGATGCCGGGCCGGGATCGGACTTTGCCGAGACAGCGCGCCCCGGCGACCGGATCGGCATATTCGGTCCCGGCGGCGGCGGACTGATCGAGGCAGACTGGTATCTCCTGGCCGGCGACGAAACAGCGCTTCCAGCAATATCGCGCATGCTTGAATACTTGCCCGAAACAGCGCGCGGTGTCGCGTTGATCGAGGTGCCCGATGCACGCGAGATTCAGCAACTGGAGATCAATGCCGCAATCCCACTCCATTGGCTCTGCCGCAATGGTGCCGAACCGGGTGCTCTGCTGACCGAGTCGGTACGCGACGTGCGTCTCCCCACCGACGGCGTGAGCGTCTTTGTCTGGGTCGGTTGCGAATTTGGCGCCTTTCGCGATATCCGCTCCTACCTGCGAAAGGAACGTGGACTATCAAAGCGTGAGCACCTCGTTGTTTCCTATTGGCGCCGCGGCAACAGCGAAGATCAGGCTGAAACGGAAACTTGACCGCTGCGGGCCGAAAACATTGAGCAGTGAGCGTAACTTGAGGGTCGTTGCTGGCATTACGCTGCTCGTGCGCTTGCAGGGCGCTCGAAATCGGTCAGCAGCGAAGCGCGGCAAGCGTCCTTCGCCTCCTGGCGAAGCCACAATGACGCTGAAATCCACTACCTAGCCGCTGCGGCGACGATGTATCGTGAGATGGACATGCAATTCTGGCTGGAGCAGGCCGAGGCCGAGATGCGCTTGTTGCAATAGAACGTATTTTCCAAAGCCGGGACTTGTTCCCCATCCTCAGTCGTGGCACGGGGACCGCCTGGCTACAGCATCATACCAAATCAGATTGTTTGACTACCAACGAGTCACTTGTTTTGAAAGAACTCATCCTGTAGCAAAAGAAAGTGGATCTACGTAGCGGAGCACGTGATGACTGAAATTGCACTGGTGAATCAAAACGCACTGATCGAATTGACTGCAGACGTTGTCGCGTCATACGTCTCGAACAACCCAGTTCCCGCCGGTGAATTGCCAGGATTAATCAGCAGCATCCATGCATCGCTGTCTAATTTGACATCGCCTCAGCCGGCACCAGCAGAAAAGCTGACGCCAGCGGTATCAATCAAGAAGTCGGTGACCGACGACTACATCATCTGCTTGGAAGATGGTAAGCAATTCAAGTCGCTCAAGCGCCACCTTGGCGTCCACTACAACATGACGCCCGACGAATATCGCGCCAAATGGAACCTGCCGTCGGACTATCCTATGGTTGCGCCATCTTATGCTGCAACCCGTTCGGCGCTTGCCCTTGCGGCTGGCCTTGGTCGCAAGCCTGGCCAAGTTGTGAAGCCAGCCGCTAGGGCCCGGAAGGTCAAGTAACCCCGCCCTTCCCTGACACGTTCAACCGCTCCCACATTGGGAGCGTCGCTACGCGATGACCCGGATTTTCTAAGAGGCGAGCTTGCTCGTTCCGCCAACGTCTTGGAACCAGCGTGAATGCTGGAAGCCAAGCTCGGGCAACTGACGAACGACAGGCTCCTTGCTTCAGCGCGCGGCAGATCGGTTCTCGTGCCGCACGGCCTCTAACAAAAACTCCTTCATCTTGGCAGCGGCCGGCGACAGCATCGGCTGCCGGTGCTGAAGGATGGAGATGTCGCGGCTGATCACCGGACCGACCAGCTCGATAACCCTGACATCGACGTTGGTGGTGAGCTGGCGCGAATTTTCCGGTAGCACGGCAACGCCTAGCCCCTCGGCGACCATGCTGATGGCGGTGGTTGAAAAACGCACCTCGTACTTCGTCTTCATCTCCGTGCCAGCCGCGATTAGCGCGCGGTCGACCAGGTCGCGAAGCGGATTGTCCTTGGCAAGGCCGATCAGCGCTTCTCCTGTCAGATCCGACCAATGCACTTTGCCCGTCCGCGCCAGCCGATGATCGGATCGGCAGATCAACATCAGCCTGTCGCGCATCAACAGGCTAGTCTGGATTTCGGGATCGTCGCCGGAAATGGTGCCTATACCAAGATCAGCCTCGTTGCGCTTTAACGCCGGCCGCATCTCTTCTTCTGGCATGTCGCGTATCTGCACCGAAATATCGGGGTATCGCTTGACGAACCGCGCGATGACAGGCGGTAGCAGCGTGGCCGCAAGCACGATCGCTGCGGCAACAGTCACGCGACCCCGCTGCAAGGCGGCAAGGTCGTGAATGTTGCCGACGGCAATCTCCAGATCCGTGATGACCTTTCGTGCCTGGGGCAGGAATTCCCGGCCCGCTGTCGTCAGGCTGACCATCCGGGTGTGCCGGTCAAACAGGCGGTGGTTCAATCCGACTTCTAATTCCTTGATCAGAATGCTGATCGCCGATTGTGTCAGATTGAGCTCGCCTGCGGCCAAGTTGAAACGGCCAAGATCCGCCACCGCGATGAATGCCTGCAATTGCCGGAGCGTCACATTCACGCGTGGTCACCTGGTCTGCGAGCCCCGGGCATCGGGACTTCTGGCAGAAGAATAGACAACTGCCGCAATTCTTATGCAATCCATCATAATGAGCAGAATTGTCTCAAGACATTCAATAACAAGACGACAACACGCGGCCTGATCAATGGACGGCTTCGCTTGCAGCCATCGCCTCGCTGACATTGCCGGCCATAAGCAGGCCTATTTCGTCGAGGCGGCTACGATCAGGCGGCAGCTCGCCAAGAATGCGGCCCTCGTAAATCACCAGAATTCGGTCGCAGATGGCGAAAAGCTCCTCCAGCTCGGTGGAGATCAGCAGGATCGCCTTGCCTGCCTCTCGCTGCTTCAGGACCTCCTGCATCACCAGCTCGGTTGCGCCGATGTCGATGCCGCGCGTCAGCTGGTTGATAAGAAGGAAATCGAAGCGGCGCGCAAGTTCTCGCCCGACAACGAGCTTCTGCTGGTTACCACCTGAGAGGTTCTGGATCAGCTCGCCGGGATGAGAGGCCTTGACCTTGAAGCGCCGCATCAATTCTCGCGTCTGGCTGGTTACTTCGCTGAAGTCGAGCATGCCGCGCGAACTGAAAGGCGGCTGGTTGTAGCGCTGGAGGAGGACGTTTTCAGTCAGCGGCAACGGCAGAACGATACCCATCTTGTGACGGTCCTCGGGTATGTGGGAAATGGGCAGCTGGTTGACGTCTTGTGACGTGAGACCACRCATTTCCTGACCGTTGAGACGTACGCTACCGGACGTGATGGGAAGCAGTCCAGTCAGCGCCAGAGCAAGTTCGGTCTGGCCGTTGCCTGAGACGCCGGCGATACCGACGATCTCGCTTTCGCGCACATCGAAGGACACGCCGCGCACGGCCGGCAAGCCGAGCTCGTTTTTGCAGTGCAGGTCCCCGACCGACAATACAAGCCGGCCGGCAGAAAGCTTCGTTCGCGGCAGGTCCATCAATACGTCACGGCCAACCATCATGCGTGCGAGTTCGCGCGGATTGGTTGACGACGTCTGGGTGGTGAAGACGACCTTGGCATCGCGCATGACGCTTACCCGATCACTGACCCGCATCACCTCGTCAAGCTTGTGCGAGATGAAGATCACCGTCTTGCCGTCGGCAACCAGATCGCGGAGCAGTTCGAGCAACCTGTCCGTTTCCTGGGGCGTCAGCACCGCCGTCGGCTCGTCGAGGATGAGCAGATCGATGCCATGGAACAGCACTTTCAGGATCTCGACGCGCTGCTGCTGGCCGACCGAAAGATTTGCGACCAGGGCGTCAGGTTGGACGTCGAGCCCATAGCGATCGCTGAGAGCGGTTATCCGCGCATTCACGTCGCTCATGTCGTTGATAAGCTTGAACGGCGAACCGTGGCCGAGTACGTAGTTTTCGGCAACGGTGAGATTGGGAACCAGCATGAAATGCTGGTGCACCATGCCGATGCGGTGCTTGATCGCCTCGCGCGGCGAGCCGAGCTTAAGCGGCTTGCCCATGAAGATGATCTGACCTTCGTTCGGCGAAAGCACGCCACACAGGATGCTCATCAAAACGCTCTTGCCAGCGCCGTTTTCGCCAAGCAGCGCGTGGATTTCGTTTTCTTCGACGTCCAACGTCACCCCGGCACTGGCGACGATGTCACCGAAGCGCTTGTGGATGTTTTCCATCAGAAGCAATGGCTTGCCGCTCATGTTGGTCTCCTCAAGCTTTCTTGTAGGGCACACCGAGCATACTCGGTGTGTCGACCTTGTTGCGCACGAGCATCAGGGCGATGATCGTCATCACATAAGGCAGCGCCTGGAACAGTTGGTAAGGCACCAGCAGCATAGGCTGCGCCTGGAGCTGGAGCTGGAGCGAGTAGAACAGACCGAACAGCAGCGAGACGAAGAAGGCGCCAATCGGCGACCAGCGCGCGAAGACAACGACCGCAAGGGCTATGAAACCACGACCCGAGGTGATGCCTTCGACGAACTGATTTGAGTGACCAAGCGTCAGAAAAGCGCCGCCCAATGCGGCCAAAGAGCAACCGATCAGCACCGCACCATAACGATAGAGCGCAACGCTACGGCCGGCGACATCGACGGCCTTGGGATGCTCACCGACGGCCCGCAGAGTGAGGCCAAATGACGTCTTGTAAAGCACGAACACCGCAAGCACGGTGACAAGGACGGTGCTGTAGACGAGCGCATTTTGGCGGAAGAACGCCTCACCGAAGAACGGCAGGTCACTGAGCCAGGGGATATCGAGCGGCTTGGCGATCTCGACGCCCTTGCCAGTCGATACAAAATAGGCGCGGAATAGAAACGCCGTCAGGCCAAGCCCCAGGAGATTGATCGCGGCGCCTACGACGATCTGATCGGCCTTGATGGTGATGGTGAAGAAGGCGAACAAAAGCCCAATCAGAATGCCGCCGCCGATTGCTGCGAGCAGCCCAAGCGGGATGCTTCCCGTCGTAAAGGCCACCGCGAAGCCAGCAAAGGCACCGACCAACATGACGCCTTCCAGGCCGATGTTGAGAACGCCGGCGCGTTCCGAAAAGATTTCGCCGATCGAGGCGAAGATCAGCGGCGTCGCGAGCCGCCAGGTGGCGCCCAGCGTGGTGGCAAGAAAGCTCAGAGTTGCAACATCTTCCATGTTTCACCTATTCGGATGGGCGAGCTGTGCGGAACCGGTAAACGCCGAAGCCGACAACCGACAAGATGACGATGCCTTGGATCACCGAAACCAGCACCTGCGGCACCTGGGCCGTGATTTGCATCAATTCCGAGCCGGAGCGGAGCACGGCAAACAAGATGCCCGAAAAGATCGCGCCAATCGGGTTGTTGTTGGCAAGCAGGGCGACGGCAATTCCCTCAAAGCCATAGCCGGGCGAAATATTCTGGTAGAGGCGGTGGGTGACGCCGGCGATCTCGAAGGCTCCGGCAAGGCCGGCCATGGCGCCGCTGATGCAAATCGCCAGCATGATGTTCCTGGGCACGCTCATGCCGGCATAACGCGCCGCATGTGGGCTAATGCCGACCACCCTGACGGCATAGCCGGAACTGCTGCGGAACAGGAAAATGTAGACGGCGACAGCCAGTGCCAGCGCGACAAGAATGCCGATATGCAGCCTTGTCGGTGGCAGGATGCGCGGCATCCAGGCCTCCTTCAGTAGCTTGGCCGACTGCGGATAGGCCGCAGCCGCGTCCCTCAGCGGCCCGGTGACGAGGTAGCTTGTGGTGATGATGGCGATATAGTTGAGCATGATCGTGGTAACGATCTCGCTTGCCCGGAAGTAGATCTTGAGCAGGCCGGCAATCGCCGCCCAGGCAGCCCCGGCGAGAGCGCCGGCGACGATGACCAGCGGTATATAGAGCCAGGACGTTAGCCCACCGAAATTGACGCCGACGGCCGTTGCGGCCACCGCGCCGGCATAGAATTGGCCCTCGGCGCCGATGTTCCAGATGCTGCAGCGGAAAGCCACGCACAGGCCAACACCAATCAGGATCAGCGGTGTTGCCTTGAGCAGGATTTCGGCAACCGAACGGGTGTCCTGAAACACGCCGAATAGCATGACGCTGAACACGTCCCAGCCGTTGAAGCCGTTGAGGCCGAGCAGAACCGCACCGCATGCCAGGGCGACCAGCACGGCTGCGGCCGGCAAGGCAATTGCCTTCAAGATACGAGACAGGATGCGTCTGGCGCCTTTGAAATGATCCGCGGCGACCGCCACAGGCTGCCCGCTTTCGATATTTGCCATGAATTCCATCGCTTTCAGAACGGGAAAGGACCGGGCGGCCGTTCGTAATGACCGCCGCCCGGTGAAGAATTGCGGCTTACTTCTGACGGGTAACGATCTCGCCGGAGACGATCTTCGCCCTGACCTCGTCGACATATTTTCGGACGTCAGCCGGGACGGTGCCGATGGCCTCGTCGTTGTAGCTGAACTTCATGACGTCTGAGTCCTTCAAGCCGAACACGATATTGGCGTTAGGCTTGAAGCTGCCGGCCTTCACCTCGGAGACTATGCGGACGATGCCCTGCCCGTAGTCGGCCAGATAGGTGCCCAGGATGTTCTTCGGGGCGACGTCGGTATAGTCGGAGTAGACGCTGAATGTCCGTACGTCTGGACCCGCCTCGCGTGCGGCCTGGATAACACCCAACCCGGCTGCGTTGGCATTTGGCACGACCAGCGTGGCGCCTTGGGCGAACATGCTGAGTGCGGCCTCCTTCGCTGCCGTCGCATCGGTGAAGGTGTTGAGGTAGATCAACGGCACGGAGAAGTTCGGGTCGACGCTTCTAGCGCCGTTGACGAATCCTTCGAAGGACTGCTTGATCGGTGGAATTTCCATCCCGCCGATCAGGCCGGCCGACTTGCCCGTCTTCGCCGCAATCACACCCATCAGATAAAAGGGTTCGCTGGAATCGGTGTTAAGACCGATGACATTGCCCTCGTGGATGTAACTCGACGAAATCAGGAAGGTCGTGTCCGAGAACTCCGGAGCGACATTCAGCGCGGCGTCCTGAAACTGGAAGCCGTGGCCGAGCACCACGTCATAACCCTGCGCGGCGTAGTTACGGAACGCACTTTCGAAGGCCGTGGGATTGTCGTGCAGCTCGACATAGCTGACGTCAGCACCTAGCTCTTTTTCTACACGCTTGAGCGCGTCGTAAGCGATGCGGTTCCAGCCCTCTTCCGCGACGCTGCCCGGCACCAGAAGCCCCATCTTGAATGCGTCCTGGGCGAAAGCCTGGCTACCCGCCAGGCCCCCTACCAGAGCAGCTACGCCGGCCAGACAGTTCCGTCTTGTGATCCGCATGATGCCCTCCATTTCTTCTTCATCATGAGTTCAGGGCGAGGCTGGTGCTTATTTCTGCCGGGTCTTGATCTCCCCTGACGCGATCTTGGCCTTCACCTCCTCGACATATGTGCGGACCTCTGCCGAGACAGGCGTTCCGGCCGCGTCGTTGTAGGAAAACTTCATCACGTCAGTGTCCTTCAGGCCGAAGTCGACATTCGTGGTGGGCTTGTTGCCATTCTTGATGTCGCCAACGATACGGACCACGCCACTTGCATAATCGGCAACATAGAGGCCGAGGATATTCTTCGGAGCGACCTCGGTGAAATCACTGAAGATACTGAATGTCTTCACGTCGCCACCGGACTCCGCCACTGCCTGGTAACCGCCTACCGTCGCGCCGGAGGCGTTCGGCACCACAAAGTCAGCACCCTGGGCGATCATGCTGAGGCTGGCTTCCTTGGTCGCGGTCGTGTCGGTGAAATTGCCGATGTAGACCTCGCTGATCGGGAAATCCGGAGAAACACTCCTGGCGCCGTTCGTGAAGCCTTCGAAGGCTTCCTTGATCGGTGGAATTTCCATGCCCCCGACGAGCCCGGCCTTCTTGCCGGTTTTCGCTGCGATCACACCCATCAGATAGAAAGGCTGGCTGGTATCGGTGTTCAGGCCAATAACGTTGCCCTCGGCGACATAGCTCGAGGAGACCAGAAAGACGGTGTCTGGGTATTCAGGTGCTACGGCAAGTGCCGCATCCTGCAGTTCGAAACCGTGGCCGAGGATGACGTTGTAGCCCTGGCTGGCAAAGTCGCGGAACGCCTTTTCGAAGGATGCCGGGTTCTGTGCCAGCTCGACATAGCTGACCTGTGCTCCAAGTTCCTTTTCAACGCCCTTGAGCGCGTTGTAGCCGATGCGGTTCCAGCCCTCTTCAGACACGCTGCCCGGGACCAGAAGTCCCATCTTGAACGGCTTGTCCTGAGCGGCCGCTGGTCCAAAGACCAAGGCCGCAGCCACAGCCGTCATTCCCGCCAGATAAATCCTTCTCGTGATCATCATGATGCTCCTCCCTTGTTTTTGTCATCATGCCTTCCCGACGATTTTGCTCGTCGGTCAGCTTTTCTCCACCATCGCGCAGACCTCCGCACATGGCAGCTCGGCTCCTCCCAGAACCGGCTTCCCTTTGGCTAATACCTGCATCCGGTCCGGCCCTGACGCCACCAGCGCACTGGCATCGTCGCAGTCGCTGATGACGAGATCGGCCCAAGCGCCCTCGCGGACGCCGTAGTCACTCCCCAAGGCCATCAGTTTGGCCGGGATGCTGGTGATCATCTCGTAAACTGTCGCAAGTTCGTCACCACGCAGATGGCCGGCCAGAAGTGTCCAGCGCGCGATCTCGAGCATGTCGCCCGACCCAGTCGGCACGAATGGATCCTGGATGTTGTCGGAAGCGGTGGCTATCGGAACGCCCGCGCGCATCAACTCTGCGACCCGCGTCAAACCGCGTGGCGGCAGCAGGTCGTGACTGCGACCCTGGAGATAGAGGTTGGCAGCGGGCAAGGTCACGACACCGATCTGCAGTTCGAGCATCTGGTCGCGGATGCGTTCGAACTCGCTGCGCGGCAGCGCACTCAACACCGATGCATGGCCAAGCACGGTCCTGCCCTGCATGCCGTATTTGCGAACCCGTTCAAACACCGCGTCAAACAGCGGCCGCTCGGCATTGAGGTGTTCGTCCAGATGCAAGTCGACCGGCTTGCCGTGGCGCACCGCAGCCGCAAACAGAAGGTCCAGGTAACGCGGGGGATCTTCCGCCACCGCCGGCGTGCCTCCAACGGCATCGGCCAATACGACCGCCGCGTTGACGTTGTTGGCCAGCCAATCGAGATCCTGGTTGGGATGGGGGGTCATGAAGGCGACGAGTTGCAGCGTCAGACGGTCGGCCCACTCCGTACGGAGTTGCGCCAAGGCCTCGATGCCGTTGAAGCCGGCATCCTTGTCGACGTTTATATGGCTGCGAATAGCCGTCGTGCCGCGCGCCAGGCAGCGTGCCATGGTCCGCGAGGCACGCTTGGTTACGTCTTCAGGCGGCGCGGTACGCGCATATTTTGCAAAGGCATCGCGGGCACCCTGCAGAGTGCCCGAGGGATTGGGCGTGAATTTCAGGACGCCGGTCTTGTCGAGATGCTGATGGACGTCGACGAAACCCGGCGACACCAGGGTGCCGGAGATGTCGACCTGGTCGGTCTCAGCGCCGACTTCCAACCGGTCACCAATTCCGACGATGCGGCCTTGGTCGGAGACCAGAATGTCAACCGGGCGATCTGCGTCTCTAGCCCCTGCAATACGTCCACCACGTAGTACATATGGACGGCTGTTCTCGTTGATACGCGCCCAGGAAAGTGTACGCATCCACCAACTCCATGCTGTCCCATCATCCGTCACGATCAAACCTACGAACGTCCAATTGATTAAACAATTTCATTATCAATATAAATTGTTATGGATTTTTTATCAGTCGGCGGAAGGGCGCTCTACGGCATGTAGAGMGCTGCCGATAAATCGCATATTCCCCTAAATTCTACAGTTCCTTTGAATTCTGATTCCGACATTTCACGCCTTCGTTCATCGTAAATGAATTTACGGTGATCAAAAGCTAAATCGTCGTCGCTACTCGTTCAAACGTAGATTTATCAGATACTGTACTCTTGAATGCCAAGATCGAGAATTCGCTAATAAAACTTTAGTTTTTGGCTATTATATTTGAGATATATTACTTAGTATGATTTTGTTGACAATCAATATTCCAAGAATAGATTGTCAACAATTGATCCTTGGAGCCCGCAATGGCCTTATCCCCCTTCCTTCCAGTGACCAACAGTGCTCGCCCGACGGCCGGAGCAGCGATGAGCGGCCCGGAGGCAGAGCAGCGGGTCGTCGAGGTCATCGTCGAGGCGGTTCTCAGCCACCGGATCGCCCCGGGCGCGCGGCTGATCGAGCGTGAACTTGGCATCGCCTCCGGCGCCAGCAGGTCGGCAATCCGCAACGGCCTCGTGCGCCTAGCCCATGCCGGCCTGGTGGAACTCAGCCCCAACAAGGGTGCAACGATTGCGATGTGCTCACCCGACGAAGCGCGCCAGATTTTCGACGCGCGTGTCGTTATCGAGGTATCGACGGTCAAGACATTGGCCGAAAACATCACTGAGGACGCTCTCGCGCGGCTGCGTGCCTTCGTCGACGAGGAGCGTCAAGCGTACGGTGCCAACAGGATCGAAGACGGCCGGCATCTGTCACGACGTTTCCACCTCATGCTCGCCGAACTCGCCGGCAATGATGTCCTTACCGGGGTCATACGCGACCTGATCAACCGGCAGCCGCTGCTGTCCTGGTCGCGGCCCGACACCAAGCAGCGCTTCTGCGGCAACCACGCTCACGCCGAGATCGTCGAGGCGATCGCCATGGGCAACGGCGAAGAAGCAGCTCGGTTGAACACCGCCCATCTGCGCGCGCTGGAAAGCGTACTCGGCGCCGACCGGGAGGCGGCGATACAGCAAATCCATCAAGACAATGAGGCTGGTGAGAGAACCGGCCCAACTGGCAGCGAAGGCGCCAGACTGGATTTCGATTGACCCCAATCGCGGTTGGCGAGGGGGAAAACCGGCCAACACAAGGGAGGAACTTGAATGAAACGCTTCGACTACTACGAGCCCGTGAGCCTTGCGGAGGCAAGCGCCCTGCTAGCGCAACTCGGCAAGGACGCCAGCATCATCGCTGGCGGCACCGACCTCCTTGTCGAGCTCAAGGAGAACCTCCGCACTGCCCTGCATGTGGTGAACATAAAGAAGATTCCCGACCTCAGGGAATTCTCCTTTGACCCACAGGCGGGCTTACGCTTCGGCGCGCTAGTCAGCGTCCGAGAGATCGAAACCTCGCCCGTCGTCATCCAGAACTATCCCAACCTGGCAAAGGCTGTGAGCCTGCTCGGTTCAGTCCAGGTCCGCAACAGGGCAACCGTGGTCGGCAACATCTGCCGGGCCTCGCCGTCTGCCGACACCATCCCACCACTCATCGCCGACGGCGCAAGCCTTACGGTCTTCAACACTGCAGGCGAGCGCAGCGTCTTATTGGAAGAGTTCTTTACCGGCCCCGGACGAACGGTTCTTGTCCCAGGCGATATCGTGACCGGGATAACCGTGCCTGCACCGCAGTCAACCAGCGGCAAGGCCTACATCAAGCATGGTCGCCGCAAGGCGATGGAACTCGCAACCGTGAGCGTTGCCGTCAGCCTAGAACATGACGGCGACAGATGTTCGGATATCCGCATCGCGCTCGGCGCCGTAGCCCCGACTGCCATCCGGGCGCGAAAGACCGAAGCGCTGTTGCGCGGGCGTACAATCGACGATGCGCTGCTCGCCGAGGCAGCCGAAAGTGCAATGCTCGAATCCACCCCAATCGGCAATGTGCGGGCAAGCGCTGCCTACCGCCACGACATGGTCGGCGTGCTGACGCGCCGCGCGATCGACTACGCCATGGGAGGTGTTCAATGAACCAGCTGGTATCGATGATCATCAACGGAGAAGCGCAGGACCTCGCCATTGCGCCCAACATCACGCTGCTCGATGCGCTGCGCAATGAGGGCGGCCTGACCGGCACCAAGAAGGGCTGTGACGTTGGCGACTGCGGCGCCTGCACGATTGTCATGGATGGCAAGCCAGTCAACGCCTGCCTGATCCTCGGGGTCGAGGCCGAAGGCTCAACAATCGAAACCATCGAGGGCCTGCAACTGGCCTATGACCGCCCTCACCTCCTCCAGGAAAAATTCATGGAGTTCGGCGGCGCGCAATGCGGCTTCTGCACGCCCGGCATCATCATGATGGCCAAGGCCCTGCTCGACGAAAACCCCAACCCAAACGAAGACGAGATCCGGTTCGCCATCGCTGGAAACATCTGCCGCTGCACCGGCTACACAAAGATCATCGACGCTATCAAGGCCACTGCCGACGAGTTGAGAAAGGCGAAGACGCTATGAATTCTCACGAACGCATCATTCCCGACAATGGCACGCGCGATTTCTCCGTTGTCGGCAAGAGCGTCAAGCGCTCCGACACGCTGGAAAAGGTCACGGGTACGGCGCGATACGCCGGTGACGTAGCATTGCCAGGCATGCTGCATGCCAAGATGAAGCGCAGCAACATTGCTCATGCCAAGATCAAGAGCATCGACACCAGCAAGGCGCTAGCTCTCAAGGGCGTGAAGGCGGTGCTGACCCACCAGAACGTGCCCCACGTTCTGCACTCGGGTTCGCCACACCCGCGCTCGGCCTCGGTGACCAAGGACCAGTACATTCTGGAAGACAAGGTTCGCTACTGGGGCGAAGGCGTCGCCGCCGTGGTCGCAATCTCCGAAGAGATCGCTGAGCGCGCCGTCGAGCTGATCGAGGTCGAGTACGAGCCACTGCCGACCGCCTTCACCATCGAAGACGCAATGAAGGCAGGCGCATCCGCAATCCACGACAATGGGCTGGACAACAACAATGTCCTGCCGACGGTGACAGTCAATCGCGGCGACGTCGACAAGGGCTTCGCCGAGGCCGACCTGATCCTCGAGCGAGAGTATGATCTTGGTCGGCCAACGCCGGCCTATATGGAGCCCAACGTCTGCGTCAGCCAGTGGGACGGCAACGGCAAGCTGACGATGTGGACCTCGACGCAGAGTGCMTTCATGGTGCGTGGCACGCTGGCAGAGGTTCTCGGCATCCCGCTCAACAAGGTTCGCGTGCTGGTCGAGCATATGGGCGGCGGTTTCGGTGCAAAACAGGATCTGTTCCAGCACGAGTTCCTCTGCGCACTGCTCGCCAAGGAAACCGGCCGGCCGGTGCGCATGGAATTCACGCGCAAGGAAACGTTCCTTGGCGGCCGTTCGCGCCATCCCGGCAAGATCTGGCTGAAGCAGGGCTTCACCAAGGACGGCCGCATCGTTGCGCGTGAGGCCAAGATCACCTTCAATTCGGGCGCCTATGGCTCGCACGGTCCGGGCGTAACCAATGTCGGCACAGCAGCTTTGACCTCGCTCTACCGTTGCGAAAACATCCGCCTCGAAGGCCGCTGCATTTACACCAACACGCCGATTGCCGGGGCGTTTCGTGGCTATGGCGTGGTGCAGACTTACTATGCTTTAGACCTGATGATCGACGAGGCGGCGGAAAAGCTCGGCTTCGATCCAGCCGAATTCAAGTTGATGAATGCAGTACGCGAAGGCGACATCGCCCCATCGGGCCATCCCATCGTCGGGCACGGCCTGGAGGACTGCATCCGCCGTGTCATGGAAGAAACCGACTGGAGCAATCTCCGGAAGCGCAGCAAGTCGACGGGCGTCAAGCGGCGTGGCTTTGGCATCGGCTGCGAGATGCACGGGTCGAGCGCCTATCCCGGCATCAAAGAGCAGGGCAATGCCATCGTCAAGATGAACGAGGACGGCACTGTGACGCTCATCACCGGTACCGCGGGCCTCGGCACAGGCGCGCACACGGCGTTGTCGCAAATCGTTGCCGAAGAACTAGGCGTACCGTTCGAGACGGTCTCAGTCGTTCAAGGTGACACCGATATCGTCCCATGGGACATCGGCGCCTTCGCCAGCCACACGACCTATATGGGCGGACGGGCGGCGCAGATCGCGGCGGCGGAGGTGCGCGACCAGATCCTCAATCACACGGCTCCGCTACTCGAAACAACGCCGGCCGAACTGACGATCCGCGACGGTATCATCGTGTCCACGAGCGGCTCGAACCGCAGCGTCAGCCTCGCGGAAGCGGTCGGGCCGCGGCGCGGCATGCCTGCCATCCAGTTGGTTGGCGTCGGAACCTACATGCCGACGAAGTCCTATTCCTTCGGCGCGCATTTTGCCGAAGTGGATGTCGACACCGAGACCGGTGAAGTCGCAGTCCTCCAGGTCGTTCCGGTGCATGAGATAGGTAAGGTCATCCACCCCATTGCAGCCGCAGGCCAGATCGAAGGCGGTATCCAGCAGGGCATCGGGCACACGTTGAGCGAGGACTACGTCATTGACCTCACCAATGGCCGCTCGCTCAACCCCAGCTTCGTCGACTACAAGATGCCGCTGTCGATGGACATGCCGCCTATCCGCACCATCATCCTGGAAACGGCGCCGGATCCAGGTGGCCCCTACGGCGCCAAGGGCATCGGCGAAGATCCCATCATCGCGATTGGACCGGCCATCGCCAACGCGATCTACGACGCCATCGGCGTCCGCTTCCGCCATTACCCGATAACGCCCGAGCAGGTGCTGAACGCACTCAAGGCAAAAAACAGCAAAAAGAGGCAGTGATGCAGACCAACCAAATCCACGACGGCAAGATCCCGGTCACGATCCTCACAGGCTTCCTAGGGGCGGGCAAAACCACCCTGCTGAACCACATTCTCACCGAACGACACGGCCACCGCATCGCAGTGATCGAAAACGAGTTCGGCGAAGTCGACGTCGACTCCGATCTGGTCCTCGCTTCGGAGGAAGAGATATACCAGATGCAGAATGGCTGCATCTGCTGCTTCGTCGACGTGCGCAACGACCTCATCGAAATCCTGCAGAAGCTGCTCGCGCGCAAGGACAAGTTCGACCACATCCTGGTCGAGACCAGCGGCCTTGCCGATCCAACGCCAGTCGCTACCGCCTTTTTCGTCGACCAGGAGATCGGCAAGCATGTGAAGCTCGACGGCATCGTCACGCTCGTGGATGCCAAACATATCGGTCAACATGTCGATGATCCGATCCTTGACGGGCGCAGCAATCAGGCGGTGGATCAGATCGTCGCCGCTGATCGTATTGTGATCAACAAGATCGACCTCGTCTCTGTAGACGACATAGAGACGCTCGAACGCAACATGGGCAAGCTCAACCAGACCGCGGAGATTGTGCGTTCAAGCTACGGAAAGGTGGAGCTTTCGAACATCCTGGGCATCAGCGGTTTTGCGCCGTCTTACGTCGCGGAGCGGGCCCAGTTGCTCAATCTGGATCATCATCACCACCACGATCACACACATGATGCTACGGTCAGCTCTGAGTCCTTCGTGTTCGACGAGCCGTTCGACCACAATCGGCTGTCGGAATTCCTTTCTGATCTCTTGGAAGCCCGCGGCGACGATATTTTCCGAACCAAGGGCATTCTCGAAATCAAGGGCGATCAACGTTTCTTCGTTCTTCAGGCCGTGCACAAGCTGATTGATTTCCGGCCCGACCATGTCTGGGGCAAGGACAAGGCTTACAGCAAGCTGGTGTTCATCGGCCGCAAACTGAACCGCGCGGAACTCGAAGCGGGGTTGCGCGCCTGCCTCGCCTGACCAGCGTAGGCGATCCCTGCGAGGCTGGCTCACGCCAGCCTCGTTTTCTTTGTGCGGTGAAGTTATCGGGGGTTATTGCGGCAGCAGCGAAGCCGACGTCTCCAGAGCGGCGTCGGCACGCCGGCCGGTCCAGCGATGGGCCAGACCCGCGTCGATATCGAACAGGTCTAGCACGCGCCCAACGGTATGATTGACCATGTCGTCAAGCGTTAGCGGACGCGTGTAGAACGCTGGAACCGGCGGACAGATGATGGCGCCGGCTTCCGTCACCTGCGCCATCGAGCGGATATGACCGAGATGCAGCGGCGTCTCGCGCAGCATCAAAACCAGGCGCCGGCGCTCCTTGAGCGTGACGTCGGCTGCACGCGCCAGCAGCGAAGAAGTTGCCCCCGTCGCGATCTCCGACAGCGTCTTCACCGAACAAGGCGCCACGATCATGCCCATTGTCCTGAACGATCCACTGGAACAGGCCGCACCGACGTCCTTGTTGGAATGAACGGCAGTCGCCAGCTTTTCAACGTCGGCAAGCTTGTAGTCGGTTTCCATGGCAAGCGTGATTTGGGCTGCGCGCGAAACAACAAGGTGGGTTTCGACATCGAGTTCACGCAGGACTTCCAGCAAACGAATGCCATAGATGACACCGGAAGCACCGCTAATGCCGATGACCAGTCGCTTGCGTATCGCGCTATCTCTGAACATCGGCTTGTCCTCCGCGTTTTCTGCCCCTAACGATCGATCCTGCCGAGAATTTCAGAAGCCCGCGCAAACGCATCATCGCCGATCTTGGCCAAGACGCCGTGAAAATCGGGGCCACGCGTCGCGTCCAAACCCATGCGCGACGTTGTGCCGACGCCGGACGCCGACGGATCCAGCGCGTTGCCAGGCAAGCCTTCGATGATGACCACGTCGCGATGCGGCTGGAAATGGGCCGACAACGCCCAAAGCACTTCGGAGTCGCGCGTGATGTCGACATCGGCGTCGACTGCAATCACTGTCTTGAGATAGGCGTCCCAGCCGAGTAGCCCGAGCATGATCTGCCGCGCCTCGCCGGGTCGCGTCTGGTTGAGCGCGACATAGGCATGAAAATGCGTGCCTGAGGCCGGATAGTGCACGGCCGTAACGCTCGGAAAACGCTGCTTCAGCTTCTCGACCATTTCGGCTTCGCGCGGCACGCGCCCCAAATTGAGGTGCTCGGACGAGTTGCCGCCGGCGACGCTTATCAGCATCGCATCCTTGCGGCGCATGAAGGTTTCGACTCGAAACAGATTGTTGGTCGACCTGTCAGACGAGTAGCCGGTGAACTCACCGAATGGCCCTTCGGCGACATGAGCCTCGGGCTCGATGATGCCTTCCAGCACGAATTCGGCATAGGCAGGCACGCGAATGCCGTATTTCGGCGTCCGCACCACATCCAGCGGTTCGCCGAGCAGGCCTCCGGCGATGTCGCGTTCGTCCTCGCCGAAAGCGAGCCGCGCCGACGCCGCGATCATGAACAGCGGATGCGCGCCGATGACCATGGCGACTTTCAGCGGTTCGCCACGGTCTTTGGCCATGTTGAGCAGGCGCCAGAGGTGGCCACGAGAATGCAGGCTGGTCGCCAGCTCGTTCTTCGAATGGACCATGGCGCGGTGGTAGCTGAGATTGCCGGCACCGGTTTCTGGGTGCTCGGCAATGATGATGCCGCTGGTGATGTACTTCGCCCGATCGGTCGCGAAATGCTTCAGCATCGGCAGCGTGTCTAGATCGATATCGTTTTCCTGCACCCATTCGGTGACCGGCCCGCTTTCGACCAGGCGCGGCGGCAATGCCCGGCGCGATCGCACCTGATAGGCTTCGTGCAGACGGTCCTGCGTCGTGCCGAACATCCGCGCGATACGCTCGCGCGAGCCGAAGATGTTGCCCACGACCTCAGTGTCGATCCCGTCGACCTTGCGGAAATGCAGCAGCGGCGCCCTGCCCTGTTCGTTTAGCTTCCAAATGAAGGCCGTTACGTCCTGGTCGTCCGAGATACGATCCTCGATCGTCAGCACATCCTCGGGATGGCTCTTCTTATATTCACTGAGGAAATGACGTACGTCCTGGCTGCCAAACTGCATAACATTTCCCATCGTGCAACTGCTGAGCGAACGTAAAAAGGGTGGGCAGCGGCCCTTGGACACGAGCCGCCGCCCAAGGGCATCAGGCGGGAACAGCCTGGCTGCCCGTATTGCGCCTGAGACCGGCATAAGTGTCAGTCAGGCGCGCCTTCGCTTCGTCCATGGTACGAGGCGGAGGGGTGGGTTCGATGCCGACCAGCTTGGCGATGTTGTTGCCGAGATAGCCTTCGAGATCATCCTCGGAGAGACCGATGCCATGGGGCGGCTCATGGCAGAGCACTTCCAGCTCACGCAGCCACATGCCGGGTTCATTGGGCGGCGAGTCTGTGCCGAACACGATCTTGCTTTTAGGCAGTTCCTTGGCGAACTCGACGATACGCGACTGGAAGCACCAGCCGGATTCGCAATAGACATTGGGGGTATCCATCGCCATCCAGAACGACTCGAAGGAATAGTTGCCGCCGGTCTGGATGCCGAAGTGACCGATGATGAAGTTGACCATCGGGAACTCCCGGATGATCGGGTAAAACATCGTCGGAATGGTGTAGGGCCCGTCGCCGGTGTGGATCAGCACCACAACACCAAGCTCGGCGCATTTCTTCATCGCCGGGCGCAGCCAGTCGAGGGCCCGGTCAGGCCGGTAGCCATGCATGTTGGCATGCAACTTCAGCATCTTGAAGCCATATTCCTTGACGTGGAATTCCAGCTCAGCTGCGCCGTTCTCAGGACCCCAGCGGGGGTTGTAGTTGAAGTTACCGATGAAACGATCCGGGTATTTCTGGCACAGCTCGGCGATGTAGGCCATGTAGTCGCGAATGCCGTCGCGGCCCATGCGATTGCCATCGCGGTAACCGGTATTGCCGGGCGGCGGCTGGATGAAGCCCATGTCGATGCGGCGCGGTTTGCCGTTGATCATGTAAGGCCCGTCCATCAGCTTCAGCATGCGTTCGCCATTGAACGGCGTGCCGGTGTGGCGCCAGGCCTCGTCGACCAGATTGGTCGGATGGAGGTGGGTGTCGATAATCATCTGTGGTCTCCGAATTCACGAAACAAGGCGTTGGGCCGCATCATGCCGGCTGGAGGCTGGCATAGGTGTCCGTCAGGCGGGCCTGGGCTTCTTCCATGCTGCGCGGGGGCGGCGTCGGCTCGATGCCGATCATCCGGGCGATATTATTGCCGAAGTAATCCTCGAGCGTATCCTCATCGAGGTTCAGCCCTTGCGGCGGCTCGTGGCAAAGCACCTCGAGCAGGCGCAGCCACATTCCTGGTTCGTTTGGCGGGGTGTCGGTGCCGAAGAGGATCTTGTGCTTGGGCAATTCCTTGGCGAACTCGACGATGCGCGACTGCAGGCACCAGCCGGATTCGCAGTAGACGTTGGGTGCATCCATCGCCATCTGGAACGGTTCGAAGACATAGACCCCGCCCGTCTGGACGCCGAAATGGCCGAGGATGAAGTTGACCGACGGGAACTCCCGAATGATCGGATAGAACTCGGTCGGAATGCTGTAGGGCCCGTCTCCAGTATGGACTTTGACGATCAGCCCGAGGTCGGCGCATTTCTTCATCGCCGGGCGCAGCCAGTCGAGTGCGCGATCAGGCCGGTAAGCGTGCATGTTGGCCTGCAACTGCACCATCTTAAAGCCGTATTCCTTGACGTGGTGCTCGATCTCCTCCGCGCCGTTTTGAGTGCCGTAGCGGGGGTTGTAGACGAAGCAGCCCAAGAAGCGGTCAGGATAGCGCTGCACGAGGTCGACCGTGTAGGACATGTAGTCGCGAATGGCCGCCTTGCCGGTAAGGTCGCCATGACCGTGGGTGTAGATGGTG
Organism: Aminobacter sp. P4_D5; assembly: GCF_056401815.1. NCBI lineage: Bacteria > Pseudomonadati > Pseudomonadota > Alphaproteobacteria > Hyphomicrobiales > Phyllobacteriaceae > Aminobacter > Aminobacter sp. P4_D5. The sequence continues at coordinate 69,291 of NZ_JBFUIP010000007.1, forward strand.
TTGCCTTGCGGCGGCTGGATAAAGGCCTTGTCGATGCGGCGCGGCTTGCCGTTTACGTAGTAGGGCCCATCCATCATCTTGATGAGGCGCTCACCCGTGAACGGCTCGCCATCGTGCCGCCACGCCAAGTCCACCAGCTTGGTGGGATAGCAGCTAATGTCGATAATCATCAGTCGTCTCCAAAGTTGACGTCGTTCCGCAACACGGCTGAGCCGTGAGCGACGCTGCCCGGAGTCCGGCGATACTTGCTGAAGGCGATGGTCAGAAAGCTCCGTCGGGCTGCGGTCTACGCGATCGCTTGCCAGCAATTCCCGACCGGATTTTTCGCGTATCTAGCGACCGAAACGCGGCTTGTTGCTTCTACTGACAATGATTTTTTCTAACTCAGCGAAAAGCGAATTGAAAGTCTTTTTTCAAGTATAGAACGAATATATTCGAAAACAGAACCAATTAATACCTAGCATACGCACCATCGTTGACATCGGATATGTTTTCCGACGCCCCAAATGGATAGAACCGCACCTTCTGCCGGAGCCGTTGCTTTCGCCTACTGCGAAAACTGCAAGCGACGCCGGCAGGGAGATGTTACGTCGCGCCGATCTGCGGCGCGTCAGCACGCGCCTGCGCGATCGTCTCGCGAAGCTCGTGCACGATGCCGTTGAACTCCGGCGAATAGGTCAGGTCGAGCGGCCGCGGCCGCTCGAAGTCCACCTGCCGCTCGAGCAGGACACGGCCGGGCCGCGCGCTCATCACGAACACCCGGTCGGCAAGATAAACGGCTTCGCGCAGATCGTGGGTCACCAGGATCACGGTGAAACCCTTGGCCTGGTGCAGGTCGCGGATCACGCCCCAAAGCTCCTCGCGGGTGAATGCATCGAGCGCACCGAACGGCTCGTCGAGCATCATCAGCCCTGGTTCGTGGATCAGCGCCCGACACAGATTGGCGCGTTGCTGCATGCCACCCGAAAGCTGCCAGGGGAATTTTGAGCCAAAGCCTTTGAGTCCGACCAGAGCCAGCATCGCTTCAGCTCGAGCAACGTATTCGGCCCGATGCTTCTTCAGCCGCTCGCGATATGGCGAGACGATCTCGAGCGGCAACATGATGTTGTCGAGGGTCGTACGCCAAGGCAGCAGCGATGGATTCTGGAACGCCATGCCGACGATTGACAGGGGCCGCGTGACCCGCGCTCCATCGACGGCGACGCTGCCTTGCTGGGGGATGACCAGCCCGGTCGCGAGTTTCATCAGTGTCGATTTTCCGCAACCGGACGGGCCAACGACCGCAGCGAACTCGCCCTTGCGCACCGACAGCGTCAAATCCTCGACGGCCTTGATGCCGCCTCCCCCACCGTAGGAAAGCGCCACGCCGGAAATATCGACGAAACCTGGCACTGCCGTGTGCTCTCGGCTGGTTTCGCTACCGGCGCTGGCTTTGTCACGAGCAGGCCGCACCATAACATCTTGATCACTGTGCATTGTCGTCTTGCTCCATGTCGGAGTTGGGCCTTTCAGCCATTGTGTGAACGATGCGCCCAGCCGGTGTAGCGCTGCTCGATCAGGGCGGTGACGGCATAGAGAACGATGCCGAGCACCGAGAGCACCATCAGCGCGGCAAAGACGATCGGCACCTGGAATGCGGCCTGGGCGTCGAGCATGAGCTTGCCAAGACCACTGCTGGCACCGGATGTCTCGGCAACGACCGCGCCAATGAACGCGAGCGTGATCGCGACCTTCAGCGAGCCGAAGAAGTGCGGCAATGACCGAGGAATGCCCACCTTGATCATCACCGTGAACTTGTTGGCCCCCAGCGCCCGCAGCACGTCTTCGAGTTCCGGCTCGACGGTTGCTAGGCCTGTCGCCACATTGACCACGATCGGGAAGAACGAGATCAGGAATGCCGTCAGGATGGCGGGTACAGCGCCAAGCCCGAACCATAAGATGAGCACCGGAACCACCGCGACCTTGGGGATCGAATTGAAGGCGATCAGGATCGGATACACCGCCGAATAGACCGCCCGATGCCAGCCGACGGCGACCCCCAGCACTAGGCCTGTGACGATGGCCAGCATAAAGCCTACCAGCGTCGTCCACAGCGTCACCAGAGCATTTTCCCAGATTACCGCCCGGAACTCCCAAAGTGCGTAGAACGTCGCCGACGCGGTGGGAAGAATGACTTCCGGTACATCAAAGACACGGCAGACCACTTCCCAGGTTACGAGCAGGGCGAGTGCGAATAGCAGCGGTGCGCCAAGCTTTTCGCCGTACCACCACAGCTTCAGATTTTTCTTCGAAACACCGGCAACGCCCGCGGGCGGGCGTTCCTGCAACATGCTCGTATCGGTCATATCTTCACCCAGTCCAGTTTGAACCGCGCTTCGCC
>NZ_JBFUIP010000008.1:0-78951 GCF_056401815.1 Aminobacter sp. P4_D5
ATCTTGAACAGGTCGAATACCGAAAGAAACAAATCTCACTCCCTGCGACGGCTACTTGTATCGCATATGTATACGATCATTCCGCCCTTTTCACGCTTTCCGCTAGACGCCATCCGACGTGGTCTGCTCAGCGCGCAACATTTGAAAAAACTGCTGATTTACGCAAGGCCACGATGCAAAAAAGCGCGGCCTGAACCGCGCTTTTTGTATCCAATCCTGAAGGGTTATTGATCAGCCTGCTGCCACGACCGCTGCATTTTCAGCGCCGCTGCTAACCAGCCAGGCAAGAACAAGAAAAACCGCAAAGCCAATCACTGCCTTGGCCGTAAGGCCCCAGCAGGATTTCTGAACGCCGTCATCCATGATGTATCGCAAAACCCTTGTGGTTCGGTGAGCCGGMGGTATGTCCGCTGTTCCAGCTCGTCCCGAGTGGGAGTGCTGGATACGACTTTGCCGTCGCCTTCGCAACTGCAAAAAATGGCGAAAGCATGGCGAAATCTGCATGGCAGCCATGCCGCCATCAACTCAATTTTAATTAAATCAGATACTTATGCCAAATTTGTCGTTCATGGATCTTAAACACCTGTGACGACACCACGGCAGGTGGGCACACTCGAAATCCGACGGATAGCCGTGCTAGTTTCCCGCCAATGATCAACGATTCCTTCTCTATGACCGGCCCGTTGAGCGGCCTCGACATTGCAGCGCTGGCATTTTTCCTCGCTGGCTGGATATTTCATGCGCTTGGCGCCGAGGGGCATATCGTCAAGCGCCTGTCGCTGACGCGCGCAATGAATGCCCAACGCGCCGCCTGGATGGCAACGATGGCACGGCGCGAGGTCAGGATCGTCGATACCTCGATCATGAACGGCTTGCAGCAAGGCACCGCGTTTTTTGCCTCAAGCTCGCTGATTGCGGTTGGCGGCTGCTTTGCCTTGCTCGGCGCGTCCGACCGCGTGCTCGCCATCTTGAGCGACGTGCCGCTGGCGGGAGCAACGGCGCGCCCGCTGTTCGAGATCAAGGTAATCGGCCTGATCATCATCCTTGCCTATTCGTTCTTCAAATTCGGCTGGGCTTACCGGCTGTTCAATTACTGCTCGATCCTGATCGGTGCGGTGCCCCAGATCGGCAGCCGTAGCGAGCCAGACGCTGAGATTGATCTCGCTGTGATGCGGGCAACCCGTATGAACCAGCTTGCAGGCAAGCACTTCAACGCCGGGCTGCGGGGCGTTTTCTTTTCGATCGGCTATCTCGGCTGGTTCGTCGACGCGCGCGTGTTCTTCGTCACTACGGTCGTGCTGCTCGCCGTGCTGATCAGGCGCCAGTTCTTTTCGGAGGCTCGCCAGGCGGTCCTGATTCAGGATCCAGGTGCGGGAAACGGCCGGTCGATCCGGCCGGACAGCCAATAGGCCAGCAGGCCGACCCATTCGCGTATCGCCATCGTGGTGTTCTGCAGCGAATCGGCAGGATTATCGGTGAACAGGCCAATGCCCTCCTGACCCGATGTGCGGTAATCCACCGGCCAAGCAACGACCGGAAATCCGGCCTTGGCAAACAACGCCATCGATCGCGGCATATGGAAGGCCGAGGTGACGAGCAGCCAGGTTTCGCCTGGCTTGGGCGTCACGAGCTCCTTGGAGAACTGCGCATTCTCGTAGGTGTTGCGCGAACGGTTTTCGAGGATGAGCCGGTCGCGGGCCACGCCAAGCGCTTCGAGCAGGCGCGGTGCGGTGTCGGCGTCGCCCTCGCCGTCCAGCGTCAGCGCGCCGTTGCCGCCTGAAACGACGATCCTGGCGTCAGGATAGCGSCGGGCAAGGATYGCGGTCTCGACCATGCGGTCGCCACCGSWGTTSAGCTCATAGCCGCCGCGCRCAAGATTGATSGCGCCTTCGAAACCRCCRCCGAGCACGACGATGCCGTCGACCTTGGCCGGCGTTGCCGGGCGCTGGAAACGCTCTTCCAGCGGGTTGAGCATCAGCGAGCCGAGTGAGGTCCAGGTGGCAAGCGCCAGGATCAACAAGGACACGAAAGCCGTGGTGCGAAAGAAGCGCCGGCGGCCAAAGAAACTGGCAACGAGCCCGGCCGCAAGCAGGAAGATCGCAAAATTAAGCGGCTGGGCGAAGAACCAGAAGATTTTGGAGAGGTAAAAGAACATCCATTCAAGGCAGGCGCTATGCGCCTACCACCACTTCTCCGGCTGGAAACGTCCTGCTGCCTGCTCGATGACATGAGCAGTCTGGAACAGCGTTTCTTCATCGAACGGCCGGCCGATGAGCTGGAGACCGAGCGGCAGGCCGTTGCCGTCGAGGCCGGCGGGAACCGCAATGCCAGGCAGGCCGGCCATGTTCACCGTCACCGTGAAGATGTCGTTGAGGTACATCTTGACCGGATCGGCGGCCATGTCCTCGTCGGCGACGCCGAAGGCTGCCGACGGCGTTGCCGGCGTCAGGATGACGTCGACGCCAGCCGCGAAAGCCAGTTCGAAGTCGCGCTTGATCAGCGTGCGCACCTTCTGGGCCTGGAGGTAATAGGCGTCGTAGTAGCCCGCCGACAGCACATAGGTGCCGATCATGATGCGGCGCTTGACCTCGCGGCCGAAGCCGGCGGCGCGGGTGTTCTCGTACATCTCGATGATGTCCTTGCCCGGCACGCGCAGGCCGTAGCGGACGCCGTCGTAGCGGGCGAGGTTCGATGAAGCTTCGGCGGGCGCCACGATGTAGTAGGCCGGCAGCGCGTATTTGGTGTGCGGCAGCGAAATGTCGACGATCTCCGCGCCGGCATCCTTGAGCCAGGCGATGCCCTTCTGCCAAAGTGCCTCGATATCGTCAGGCATGCCTTCGACGCGGTATTCCTTGGGAATGCCGATTTTCATGCCCTTGAGAGACTTGCCGATCGCCGCTTCGTAATCCGGAACCGGCAGGTCGACGGAGGTGGTGTCCTTGGCGTCGACCGACGCCATCGACTTGAGCAGGATCGCTGCATCGCGCACGTCACGGGCGATCGGGCCGGCCTGATCGAGCGACGAGGCGAAGGCGACCGTGCCCCAGCGCGACACGCGGCCATAGGTTGGCTTGATGCCGACCGTGCCGGTGAAGGCCGCCGGCTGGCGGATCGAGCCGCCGGTGTCGGTGGCGGTGGCGCCAGCGCACAGGAAAGCCGAGACTGCGGCAGCCGAACCACCGGACGAGCCGCCCGGCACCAGCTGCTTGTTCGAGCCGCCCGCGCGCCAAGGATTGATCACCGGGCCGTAGTAGGAGGTCTCGTTGGACGAGCCCATGGCGAACTCGTCCATGTTGAGCTTGCCCAGCATGACCGCGCCGTCGGCCCAAAGATTGGCCGTCACTGTCGATTCGTAGCGCGGCTTGAAGCCGTCGAGCACATGGCTGCAGGCCTGGGTGTGCACACCTTCGGTGGCGAACAGGTCCTTGATGCCGAGCGGGATGCCCTCAAGCGCGCCGCCCTCGCCCCTGGCGAGCCTGGCGTCGGAAGCCTTGGCCATGTCGCGCGCCTTGTCGGGCGTGGTGGCGATGTAGGCGTTGAAGATCGGATTGGCCTGTTCGATGGCAGAGACATAGGCTTCGGTCAGCTCGGAGGCCGTAATCTCCTTGCCGCGCAGCTTCTCGCGCGCTTCGGCAATCGTCAGTCTGGTCAGTTCGGTCATGGCGAAATCACTTCGGGTCACGCAGCCGAAAGCTGCTTCTGATAGAACACGGAATAAGGCGAATCCGGATAGTCGAGCACCGGGCCGCAGCGGGTAAAGCCCGCCTTTTCATAAACGGCCCAGGCGGCAGGATGCTGGTCGCCGGTTTCAAGAACAAGTGTGTCGAGCTTCTCGGACGCCGCAGTGTTGATGATTTCGGCGAGGATCGTCTTGCCGACGCCCTGGCCTTGCCATTGCGGCCGTGTGAACATGCGTTTCACTTCGCCTAAGCCGGCCGAATGCCGCTTCAGAGCCCCACACCCCACCACCTTGCCCTGATCGCGCGCGATCCAGACGRTGACAGATGGATCGGCCATCTGCTCGACGGTGAGGTGATAGCAGGCTTCCGGCGGCGAGAGCGTATGCAGCACGGTGTTCAGCTCAGCGACAAGCTCGCGAACTTCGTCCTGCAACGGGCTTTCAACAGCGATGGTGACCAAGGCCTACTCCAACACTTTCGGCACGAGGAAGAAATTCTCGTCAGTGGCTGGCGCGTTGGCGACGATGTCGGCGGCCTTGTTGCCATCGGTGACGGCGTCGACGCGCTTTTTCATGTCCATCGGCGTGACCGACGTCATCGGCTCGACGCCGGAGACATCGACCTCGTTGAGCTGCTCGACGAAGCCCAGGATCGCGTTCAATTCGCCGGTCATGCGCTGGGCATCGTCCTCGCTCACCGCAATACGGGCAAGATGCGCAACGCGCTTGACGGTCTTGAGATCAACGGTCATCGAAAAACTCCGGAAAGCCGGTAAATTGGTCTGGTCGGGCTATAACGGCGCAGCGCGGCGCGCGCAACATGGATGATCATGCTCACGGCATGGTGACGCCGTCGCACAGGTAATAAGTCCCGGCATTGTCGGTCTCGCCGCCCTCGGGATCGACGTCGCGGACCGAAGAGAGTTCCAGTTGCGTCGGGCTCAGTTCAAGGATGGAAAGCATGTCGGGGAACAGATGCCCCGGCTCCTGGCAAAGTGCGGTCACCGCCCATGCAGGCGAGCGCGTTGCCCTGGTGACGTTAAGGAATTCGCAATTGTATTCGACACTTTCGATGCCGCGTGCCGACAGCACCAAGCTCCCGGCATCGATCACCGTCTGCAGCGATTCTTTCTTGGCCTGGGCGCAGAGTTCCTCGGATTGCAGATAGACGCCCTTGATGACGTCCTCGGCGGATGCCGCCGAGGTGGAGAACACGAAAGCTGAAAACGCTACGAAAGATCGCCAGTTTTTCATTGCCAATCCCCCATCCCGCCACCTGCGGCGCGCGATTAAATGTCTATAGCCACACCTACTTTTGGAAGCACCACATCGACGCCCGAGCCTTCGAGGCCATCGACGAATTTTTCCGCCGTCTGGTCGATGATCGGGAAGCTGGCAAAATGGCACGGCACGACCGTTTCGAATTTGAAGAAACGCCGGCAGGCAAGGGCTGCCACCGCACCACCCATGGTGAAGCGGTCGCCGATCGGCACGATACCGATGGCCGGCTCGTGCAGTTCGTTGATCAATGCCATGTCCGAGAAGATGTCGGTGTCGCCCATATGGTAGAGCGTGCGCTCTTCGGCGAAATGCAGCACCAGGCCGCCAGGATTGCCGAGATAGGTGTTGGTGCCGCCAGGCACACTGGCCGAAGACGAATGCTGGGCGGCAACGAAGGTGGTGGTGAAGCTGCCGCAATCGACGGTGCCGCCGATATTGCCGGGATTGATCTGCTTGTCACTGACGCCTTGGCCCACGAGAAACATGCAGATTTCGAAATTGGCGACCAGCATGGCGCCCGTCTTCTTCAAGATGGCAGCGGCGTCGCCGATATGATCGTCATGGCCGTGGGTCAACAGCACATGGGTGACGCCCTCCGCCGCTTGCTCCCAGGATTTGCCCCAGGAAGGATTGCCGCTCAGGAACGGGTCGATCAGGATCTTGGCATCAGCCACTTCGATGCGGAAAGCCGAATGTCCGTACCAGGTCAGTTTCATCGTTTCGGCACTCCTCGCAATTTCGTTGCCTGAAGGATAGAACGCGCCAAGCCTCTGTCAAAGGGGCTGGAGCCTGTTCCATTCCGAATGAATCGGAATGAGCTCTATATTCTTGGTGGAGCATGAACTTTTCCGAAAACCGGCTCCGTTCATGCTCTGTGTCAAAAGGAACGCCGCTTGGCCATCGCCACCATTGAAGAATTGCCTGCACTGCTTGCCGGCGGCAAGACGCTGGCTGGGCTCGACCTTGGCGACAAGACGATCGGCGTGGCGGTATCAGATCGCGGCCTGTCGTTCTCGCATCCGCGGCCGGTCATCATCCGCAAGAAGTTCACGCTCGATGTCGCGGCACTGCTGGCCATGCTGGCCAAGGAAAACACCGGCGCGATCGTGATCGGCTTGCCGATCAACATGAACGGCTCGGAAGGCCCGCGGGCGCAAAAATCGCGCTCGTTCGTGCGCAACGCAGCCAATTTGACCGACTTGCCATTCATGTTCTGGGACGAACGGCTGTCGACTGTGGCGGCTGAGCGCGTGCTGATCGAGATGGATGTGTCACGCAAGAAACGAGACGGGCGCATCGATTCGGCCGCAGCCGCCTTCATCCTGCAGGGTGTGCTTGACCGGCTTCAGACGCTAGGCGCCGATTCGGCTGAAAAGTAGCGCGCCCGCAATACGCGGACCCTCTCCGCGATGAGCTTGCGGCGGCGGTATGCCCAGATCGCCAGAATGATCAGCGAGTCAACGAAGAATGCCTTGGCCATCATCCATGGGATCGTCGCGGGATCGACGCCGAGCAATTCGCCGTAGAGTTCGAAGATGGCAAGATTGAACCGGCGCGAGAGCATCCAGTAGCCGAAATGCATGTCGTTGATCGACGCGAAGTACCAGCCCCAGAAAAGCACCAGCGGTGCTGCCCAAATTGCAAAGATATAGCGCATCAGACGCACTCCTCCGCACGCGACTTCGCGACATCAGTGTCCGGCAAGTGGGTGGCAAAGGCCCGCATCGGGAATCCTGCTTCTTTGCAAAGACAGTGAGCCCTGCGTTCACGTCATGCAACGTAAACCATTCATTAAGGTTAACAGATCAAAGGCTGGCGCCAGCCTCGCCCCGGCCACCGCGAAACGCGACTTCAGCTCTCAGCCGACCTGTGGATAAAGCGTATCGATGATCAGCCGCGAATCGTGGCGGGCATCGAGCATGCCGTAAGTGCCGCGCCATTGGCCGGCGAGACGGGTCTCAATGAAGGCATCGGCGATGCGCCCTGCTCCCATGCGACGCAGCTCCGCGGCTGCTGCCGAAATGGCGAGCTGTTCGGTGAGAATGCGTGCCGAGCCTTCGTCGGACTTCGCAACCTGCATGGCGGCCCTGAGAACGCCTGATATRCTGCGCCCACCCGCGCCGAGGTCACGTTCGATGCCGGCAAGGACATCCTCGAACAGGCCTGGCGCACGCTCCAGCACGCGCAGCACGTCGAGCGCCATGACATTGCCTGAGCCTTCCCAGATCGCGTTGACCGGCGCCTCGCGGTAGTAGCGCGCCAGTGGCGCTTCCTCGACATAGCCGTTGCCGCCGAGGCACTCCATCGCTTCATAAAGAAGACCCGGTGCAATCTTGCAAACCCAGTATTTGACCACCGGCGTCATGGCGCGCGCAAAGGCCGCCTCGCCCCGATCGGAAGCAGCTTCGTCGAAGGAGCGCGCCAACCTGAAGGCAAGCGCGGTCGCGCCAGCCACATCGAGCGCCATGTCCGCAAGCACGCGCTGCATCAAAGGTTGGTCGACCAGATTGGCGCCGAACACCTGGCGATGGCGCGTGTGGTGGACAGCTTCCGCGAGCCCCGCTCGCATGAGAGCCGACGAGGCAACCGCGCAGTCGAGCCGCGTCAGCGTCACCATGTCCATGATGGTCTTGATGCCGCCGCCGGGCTCGCCGACCAGATCGCCGATGGCGCCCTGGACTTCGACCTCGGCGGAAGCATTCGAGCGGTTGCCGAGCTTGTCCTTGAGGCGCTGGAATTCCAGCCCGTTGGCCGTACCGTCGCTGAGGATGCGCGGAACGAGGAAACAGGTAAGCCCTTCCTGTGCCTGCGCCAGCATCAGGAAAGCGTCGGACATCGGTGCCGACATGAACCATTTGTGGCCGCTGAGCCGGTAAAAACTGCCCCCGGCGCGCTCAGCCTTGGTCGTGTTGGCGCGCACATCGGTGCCGCCCTGCTTTTCGGTCATGCCCATGCCGAGCGTCAGTCCAGCCTTTTCGATCGGCGGCTTTTGCGCCTGATCATATTTGCGGGTGGTGACGCGCGGCGCCCATTCGCGAAACAGCTTTGGGCTCGCCATCAATGCGGCCAGCGAAGCGTTGGTCATGGTGATGGGGCACAGATGCCCGCATTCGAGCTGCGCCGTAAGATAAAAGCGTGCGGCACGCACCTGGTGGCGGCGTCCGGTTTCGGTCCCGCCGTTTTCCCACACTGAAGAATGCAGCCCACCTGTTATCGAGCGCCGCATCAGCGCGTGATAGGCTGGGTGGAACTCGACCTGGTCGATGCGTCGGCCCTGACGGTCGTGCGTCTTGAGCTTCGGAACCTCGCTGTTGGCCAGCCGCGCAAGGTCCTGCGCMTCCTGGTTCAAAACGAAACGGCCCAGCCCGTCCAGGTCGCGGCGGACCGGCTCGGAAAAGCTCTCTGCAATCTGGATCAGCAGTGGATCGCCGCGCCAGGCATTGCTGCCCGTCAGCGGAGGGGGCTGGTTCGGCACGTCCTGCGTCACGCCTTGTCCTTCATCGGTGTGGGCGACGGGCACGAATCCGCRGCCATGGCCGGCTTTATAACTGAAATGCTTATCGATAGCTTATGGCCCAGCTTGGAAACGACGAAAATCCCGTGGGAGAACTTTCATCATTGAAATGCCGGCTTGCGGGTCACTTAAGCACAGCCTATAGCACCGCCTTGAGATGACAGACCTTTCGTCCCTGCCGCCCTACCCGCACCGCCATCTTCTTGGCATCCGCGACCTTTCCCCATTGGATATCGAAATATTGCTCGACCGCGCCGACGCGGCCGTGTCGATTTCGCGCCAATCGGAGAAAAAGACGTCGACGCTGCGCGGTAGAACCCAGATCAATCTGTTCTACGAAGCCTCGACGCGGACGCAGTCGTCCTTCGAGCTCGCCGGAAAACGTCTCGGCGCCGACGTCATGAACATGTCGGTGGCAAGCTCTTCCGTGAAGAAGGGCGAGACGCTGATCGACACGGCGATGACGCTGAACGCGATGCGGCCCGACATATTGATTATCCGCCACCAGTCGGCGGGAGCCGCAGCCCTGCTTGCGCAGAAGGTCGGCTGCTCGGTGGTCAATGCCGGCGACGGCGCGCATGAACACCCGACACAGGCACTGCTCGACGCGCTCACCATCCGCCGCGCCAAGGGCCGCCTTGCCCGCCTCACGGTGGCGATCTGCGGCGACATCCTGCATTCGCGCGTCGCACGCTCCAACATCCTGTTGCTCAATGCGCTCGGTGCGCGCGTCCGTGTCGTCGCGCCCTCGACGCTGCTGCCTTCCGGCATTGCCCAGATGGGCGTCGAGGTGACGCAGTCGATGGCCGACGGCCTCAAGGACGCCGATGTCGTCATGATGCTGCGCTTGCAGCGCGAGCGCATGGCCGGTGCCTTCGTGCCTTCGGTGCGCGAGTATTTCCGCTACTACGGCCTCGATGCTGAAAAGCTGAAGGCCGCGAAGCCTGACGCGATGGTGATGCATCCGGGCCCGATGAACCGCGGTGTCGAGATCGCCTCGGAAATTGCCGACGGTCCGCAAAGCGTGATCCAGGAACAGGTGGAAATGGGCGTCGCCGTCCGCATGGCGGTGATGGAAGCACTGCTCGACCCACGCCGCAATCGCGACGGACACAACGCATGAGCATCACGGTTTTCCAGCGCGCCCGCATCGTCGACCCCTCGCGCGCCATTGATGAGACCGGCTCGGTCATCGTCGATGGCAAAAGGATCGTCGCGGCCGGTGCCGACGCACTCAACCAGGGCATTCCCAGCGGCGCAGAAGTCATCGACTGCGCTGGCAAGGCTATCGTGCCTGGCCTGATCGACGGCCGTGTCTTCATCGGCGAGCCAGGTGGCGAGCACCGCGAAACGATTGCCTCGGCAAGCATCGCCGCTGCATCAGGTGGTGTCACATCCATCGTGATGATGCCCGACACGGACCCGGTGATCGACAATGTCGCACTGGTAGAGTTTGTACTCAGGACCGCCAAGGAAACCGCATCGGTCAACGTCTTTCCGGCTGCGGCCATTACCAAGGGGCTCGAAGGCCACGAGATGGCCGAGTTCGGCCTGCTGCGCGAAGCAGGTGCCGTCGCCTTCACCGACGGCCGCCACACGATCGCCAGTTCGATGGTGATGCGCCGGGCGCTGACCTATGCACGCGACTTCGACGCGGTGATCGCGCATGAGACGCAGGACGCAGACCTTGCCTCGTCGGGCGTGATGAACGAAGGGCTCTACGCCAGCTGGCTCGGGCTGTCGGGCATTCCGCGCGAGGCCGAAACCATTCCACTCGAACGAGATCTGGCGCTCGCCCGTCTGACGCGTGGCAATTACCACGCCGCCAAGATTTCGACCGCCATGGCGGCAGCCGCTGTTTTGCGCGCCAAGGCTGACGGGGCCAAGGTCACCTCGGGCGTTTCGATCAACAGCTTGTCGCTCAACGAAAACGATGTCGGCGAATATCGAACCTTCTTCCGCCTGGCGCCGCCTTTGCGTGCCGAGGAAGACCGCATCGCCATGGTCGAGGCGCTGAAGGACGGCACCATCGATTTGATCGTCTCCTCGCATGACCCGCAGGATGTCGACACCAAGCGCCTGCCTTTCGCCGATGCCGCCGTCGGCGCGATCGGACTGGAGACGCTGCTGGCCGTGGCATTGCGCCTGCATCACAATGATGACGTGCCTTTGTTGCGCATCATCGAAGCGCTTTCGACCGCACCGGCAAAACTGTTCGGCCTGCCCGGCGGCACGCTCAAGCCTGGCGCGATTGCCGACTTGGTGCTCGTCGATCTCAACGAGCCGTGGGTGGTACGAGAGGCCGACATTCGCTCACGTTCCAAGAACACCTGCTTCGAAGGCGCCAGGCTGCAAGGCAAGGTCTTGAAAACCTTGGTCGCTGGACGCACAGTGTTTTCGGCCTGACGGGCCACGGGGGAGTAGACGTATCTTGATGCCGGATGACATTTTTCCGACGGCGCTGCATGTCCTGATTGCCGCTGCCGTGTTCGGCTATCTCTTGGGTTCGATTCCATTTGGTTTGCTGCTGACGCGCGCGGCCGGCCTCGGCGACGTGCGCAAGATCGGCTCTGGCAATATCGGCGCAACCAACGTGCTGCGCACAGGCAACAAGAAACTGGCAGCTGCAACGCTGCTGCTCGACGCGCTCAAGGGCACCGTAGCTGTGGTTGTCGGAGCATACTGGAGCCACGATGCCGCCATCGCTGCAGGCTTTGGCGCGTTCATTGGCCATCTCTATCCGGTCTGGCTCGGCTTCAAGGGCGGCAAGGGCGTCGCCACCTATCTTGGCGTGCTGTTTGGCCTGTCGGGGACCGGCGCGCTGGTCTTCGCCGTGACCTGGCTGCTGGTCGCCTTCGTCAGCCGCTATTCGTCGCTCGCCGCACTGGCCGCAGCCGTTGCGGTGCCGATCGCACTCTACATGATCGACATGCCCAAGGCCGCGAGCCTGCTGGCGTTGATGAGCGTCATCGTCTTCTTCCGGCACCGCGCCAACATCTCACGGCTGCTTGCCGGCACAGAATCGCGGATCGGGTCAAAGGGATGAGCCAACCCGCCGCCGGGCCGCATCTCAGCGACCGGCAGCGGCTTCATTGGCTGCGCCTCATTCGCACCCCAAATGTCGGCCCGGCTAGTTTTCGCGGGCTGATCGACCGTTTTGGCTCCGCCGAAACCGCAATCGAAATGCTGCCCGAGATCATGATGTCGGGCGGGGCGAACCGGCTGGTTCGCACTCCTTCCGTCGCCGAGGCCGAAGCGGAACTGGAGCTGGCTCGCAAATGCGGGGCGCGCTTTGTCGCCATCGGCGAGCACGACTACCCCCCCGCATCGTCGCCGGCATGGCGCTTGGGCTGGTTGTGGTCGAAGCAGCGCAACGTTCGGGATCGCTGATCAGTGCGCGTCTTGCAGGGGAAATGGGACGGCTGGTCTTTGCCGTGCCCGGGTCCCCGCTCGACCCCCGCGCCGCCGGCACCAACGGATTGCTCAAGGATGGTGCAACACTGGTGACGGAGGTCGGTGACATCCTGGAGGCGCTGGTGCCGCTTGTGGGAGGCAAGCCCTTGCTGCCGACCAGCCTGGAAGAGCCGCCAGACTTTGCTGCGACACCGCCGCCGGCAGATAGCGAGCGCGCCCGCGTCATCGAGGCGCTGGGGCCAGTACCCGTCGAAGTCGACGAGCTGATCCGCCACGCCGGGCTGCACCCGGCGCAGATTTTCATGATCCTTCTGGAACTCGATCTTGCCGGTCGGCTCGAGCGCCACTCAGGCGGACGTGTTTCCCTTGTTGAGCCCGACGCTAGATGATGGCCGCTCGCTGCGGATGACATCGCCAGCCTCGACATAGGCCATCTCGATCAGATAGGCGAGCATGCCGCAACGTTCGGCATCCGCCATGATACGGAGTTGGCCCAGCATCGACTGGATGTAGTCCAGCGTTTCGGCTCGCCTTTGTGTTGCGCCAGCTTGTGCATCAGTGGCTTTCCCTCTGCCGCCGCGTACTGAAGCGTGAGATTCAATGCCGATCCAGAGCCGAAGCAGACACGGAAAACAGGCTCAACCGGCAATGGCAAAAATGTAGCAAATCTACTAACAATTGCAATGCAGACTATCAATATACCCTAGGTTGTATTCCCGCCGTCCACTGCCGTTTTTGGGTCCCTCCCCTTGACCGAACCGAAAAGCGCGGCCATGTGACGTGCGAATTGAAAATTCTTCGCCACGCGCCGTAGTCGTTGTTTTGGCGCTTTACTGGAAAATCAGCCACATATGGACGTCGTTGTCGTCGAGTCACCGAACAAGGTGAAAAGCATCAACAAGTATCTGGGTCGGAACTATAAGGTTCTGGCCTCGTTCGGCCATGTCCGCGATCTGCCCGCGAAGGACGGCTCGGTCAAGCCGGACGACGATTTTGCCATGTCGTGGGCGGTCGACGCTGCGTCGTCGAAAYGGCTGAGCGACATCGCCAAGGCAGTCAAGGAGGCCGACGGCCTGATCCTCGCAACCGATCCGGATCGCGAAGGGGAAGCCATCGCCTGGCACGTGCTCGAGGTGCTGAAGCAAAAGCGCGTGCTCAAGGACAAGACGATCAAGCGCGTCGCTTTCAACTCGATCACCAAGCAGGCCGTGCTCGAGGCCATCGCCAATCCGCGCGAGATCGACCCTCAGCTGGTCGACGCCTATCTGGCGCGCCGCGCACTCGACTATCTGGTTGGTTTCACCCTCTCGCCTGTGTTGTGGCGCAAGCTGCCGGGCGCCCGCTCGGCCGGCCGCGTCCAGTCGGTGGCGTTGCGCTTCGTTTGTGACCGCGAGACCGAGATCGAGCGCTTTGTGCGCGAAGAATACTGGCAGGTCGCAGCCATACTTGGCACGCCGCGTGCGGAAAAATTCGACGCAAGGCTTACCGTCTTTGACGGCAAGAAACTGCAAAAGCTCGACATCTCCTCGCAGGCAATGGCCGACGACATCAAGGCGATGCTCGACGGGGCGAGCTTCAAGGCACTGTCGGTCGAAGCCAAGCCGACCAAGCGTAATCCGGGACCGCCCTTCACCACCTCCACGCTGCAACAGGCCGCATCCTCGGGCCTCGGCTTCTCCGCAAGCCGTACCATGCAGGTAGCGCAGAGGCTCTATGAAGGCATGGAGATCGGTGGCGAGACCGCCGGTCTGATCACCTATATGCGTACCGACGGCGTGCAAATGGCGCCCGAAGCGATCGAGGCCGCCCGCGAGGCGATCGGCAAGGAGTTCGGTGCAAAGTACCTGCCCGAAAAGCCGCGCCATTACACGACCAAGGCCAAGAACGCCCAGGAAGCGCACGAGGCCATCAGGCCGACTGATTTTTCGCGGACGCCGAGCGAGATGCGCAAGTTTCTCGATGCCGACCAGGCACGGCTCTACGAGATGATTTGGAAACGCGCCATCTCCAGTCAGATGCAGCYGGCCGAGATTGAGCGCACGACCGTCGAGATCGAGGCGCGCAACGGCGCAAGGACCGCCGGTCTGCGCGCCGTAGGCTCCGTCACCCGCTTCGATGGGTTCCTCGCCGCTTATACCGAGCAGAAGGATGAGGATTCGGAGGACGAAGAAACCCGTCGCCTGCCCGAGATCCGCGCCGACGAGGTGCTCAAGCGCGAAGCCATCAACGCCACGCACCACACCACCGAGCCGCCGCCCCGCTACTCCGAAGCGAGCTTCATCAAGAAGATGGAAGAGCTCGGTATTGGCCGGCCGTCGACCTATGTCGCGACGCTCAAGACGCTTGAAGACCGCGACTATGTGAAGATCGAAAACCGCAAGCTCATGCCTCAGCCCAAGGGCCGGCTTGTGACCGCGTTCATGGAGAGCTTTTTCCGAAATTACGTGGAATACGACTTCACCGCCTCGCTCGAAGAAAAACTCGACGAAGTCTCCGACGGCAAGCTCGCCTGGCGCGACGTGCTGCGCGATTTCTGGAAGGACTTTTCCGGCGCGGTCGACGAGATCAAGGAACTGCGCGTCACCGACGTTCTCGACGCGCTGAACGAAGAACTCGCGCCTTTGGTCTTCCCCGAACGCGAGGACGGCTCGAACCCGCGTATCTGCCCGAAATGCGGTACCGGCAACCTGTCGCTCAAGCTCGGGAAGTACGGCGCCTTCGTTGGTTGTTCGAATTATCCCGAATGCGGCTTCACCCGTCAGCTCGACGGCCCCGGCGCAAATGGCGACAATGGCGGTCTCGAAGACGGCACCAAGGTGCTGGGTACCGATCCCTATACCAGTGAAGAGATCACGCTGCGCAGCGGGCGATTCGGGCCTTACATCCAGCGCGGCGATGGCAAGGAAGCCAAGCGCTCCAGCCTTCCCAAGGGCTGGACGCCGGCATCCATCGATCACGAAAAGGCGCTCGCTCTGCTGGCGTTGCCACGTGACGTTGGCCAGCACCCCGAATCCGGCAAGATGATCTCGGCCGGTCTCGGCCGTTACGGTCCGTTCGTGCTGCATGACGGCGCCTATGCCAATCTTGAAAGCATCGAGGACGTGTTCTCGATCGGCCTGAACCGCGCCGTGACCGTGATTGCCGAAAAGCAGGCCAAGGGCAAAGGTGGCCGGGGCGGCGGAACGCCGGCAGCACTCAAGGATCTGGGCGAGCATCCAGCCGGCGGCGGTAACATCACCGTGCGCGATGGCAAATACGGTCCCTACGTCAATTTCGGCAAGGTCAACGCTACCTTGCCGAAGGGCAAGGATCCGGCGACTGTTACGGTGGAAGACGCACTTGCATTGATCGCTGAAAAAGAAGCGAAAGGCGGCGGGGCCAAGAAGCCGGCCCGCGCGGCGGCCAAAAAACCGGCCAGCAGCGCAGCTAAGAAAACCGCCGCCAGCAAGACCAAAAAGAAGGACTGACGCACCTTGGCGCGAAAGATCACCGGACGAAACGCCGGCACCAGACGCGCCGCAAGCGACGAGGTCCGTGGCAAGGACGTCTATCGCCCGTCGCGGGACGAGATTCTGCGCTATATCGCGGAGAATCCAGACCGCAGTGGCAAGCGTGACATCGCCAAGGCTTTCGCGCTCAAGAACGACGATCGCATCTGGCTGAAGCACCTGCTGCGTGAGTTGCAGGACGAAGGCCTGCTCGAAAAGAGCCGCAAGCGGCTGACGCGCGTCGGTGCTTTGCAACATGTCGCCGTGCTCGACATCTTTGGCAGAGACGCCGAAGGCACGCTTCTGGCGCGCGCCTCCGAGCAGCTTGATGGCCCGATCGTCGCCATCAAGCTGTCGCGCGGCGGCAATGGCCCGACTCCCGGCGTTGGCGACCGCGTCTTGGCGAAGACCTTCCCCATTGAGGATCACCTCGGCGACGACAACGAGCCGGCCTACACCGCGCGCGTGATGAAGATATTCGAAAAGCGCAGCGACACCGCACTCGGCATCTTCCGAATCCTGAAAGACGGCACCTTCCGCATCGAGCCGGTCGAACGCCGCCAGCCTGAGCTTGTTGTCGACAAGGATTCTCAGAACGGAGCCAAGGAGGGCGACCTCGTCGAAGTCGTTCCCGAACGGGCCAGCCGCTACGGCCTGCCGCGTGCCAAGGTCGTTTCGGTTCTGGGTTCGCTGACCAATGAGAAGGCGGTCTCGATGATCGCTATCCATGCCCACGACATACCCCACATCTTCCCTGCCGAAGTGATCGCCGAGGCCGAGGCAGTCAAGCCGGCAACGCTTGACGGCAAGCGCGAAGACTGGCGCGAACTGCCGCTGGTCACCATCGACCCGGCCGACGCCAAGGACCATGACGACGCGGTCTATGCTGTGGCAGATACCGATGAGAAAAACCTAGGCGGTTTCATCGTCACCGTCGCCATCGCCGACGTCGCGACCTATGTCCGGTCAGGCACGGCACTCGACAATGAGGCGCTGAAGCGCGGCAATTCGGTCTATTTCCCTGACCGCGTCGTGCCGATGCTGCCCGAGCGCATCTCCAATGATCTGTGTTCCCTGCGCGAGGGCGTCGACCGTCCGGCACTTGCCGTGCGCATGACGTTTTCGGCGGAAGGCCGCAAGGTCAGGCATTCCTTCCACCGCATCATGATGCGGTCGTCGGCCCGCCTTGCCTATCCGCAGGCACAAGCTGCCATCGACGGCATGCCCGACGACAAGACCGGACCGATCCTGGAGACGATTCTCAAGCCGCTTTGGGCAGCTTATGACGTCCTCAAGCGCGGACGCGACAGCCGCCAGCCGCTCGAACTCGACCTGCCCGAACGAAAGATCCTGCTCAAGCCGGATGGCACTGTCGATCGTGTCATCGTTCCCGATCGCCTCGACGCCCACAAGCTGATCGAGGAGTTCATGATCCAGGCCAATGTCGCGGCAGCCGAAACGCTGGAAAACAAAAAGCAGAAGCTCGTCTACCGCATCCACGACGGCCCTTCGCTCGCCAAGCAGGAATCGCTGCGCGAGTTCCTCCAGACCATCGGCCTGTCACTGGCACGTGGCGCCGAGATGCGGCCGGCCCAGTTCAACGGCATTCTCGAACGCGTGCGCGGTGAAGACAACGAGCAGCTGGTCAACGAAGTTGTGCTGCGCTCGCAGAGCCAGGCCGAGTACAACCCCGACAATATCGGCCACTTCGGTCTCAATCTGCGCCGCTACGCGCATTTCACCTCGCCAATCCGCCGCTATGCCGACCTGATCGTCCATCGCGCGCTGATCGGCTCGCTGGGCTTGGGTGCAGGCGGACTGACGTCTTCCGAGGAAGCGCGACTGGAAGAGATCGCCGGCCTGATTTCGCAGACCGAACGCCGTGCCATGGCCGCCGAGCGCGAGACTGTCGACCGGCTGGTCGCGGGCTTTCTGGCCGAGCGCGTCGACGAGATTTTCGACGCGCGCATCTCGGGCGTGGTCAAGGCGGGACTATTTGTCCAATTGCCGCAATATGGCGCCGATGGTTTCATCCCCGTGTCATCGTTGGGTGACGACTATTACCACTTCGACGAAGCCGCCCGCGCCCTCTTCGGCGAGCGCACCGGCAAGGGTTATCAACTTGCCGACCGCGTCGAAGTCAAGTTGGTCGAGATCGCCCCGCTGGCCGGTGCCATGCGCTTTGAAATGCTGACCGAACCGAAGCCCCTGCCCGGTTCGAAACGGTCGTTCCACAAGACCAAGGGGCAAAGAACGCGTGCGCGTGCCTCCCAACCGCGGCGAGGACCGCGCGGCAGGAGATGACGATGGAAGAACAGGTATTCGGCGGCGACCACGAGCAGGTCGCGCGTGAGCCGCGCCCGGTGTGGCAGGCGATCAAGCGCGGCCTGTTCGGCAAGTGCCCGAATTGCGGCCAGGGCAAGCTGTTTGCTTCCTTCGTCAAGACCGTCGACCGCTGCGACGTCTGCCACGAAGAGATCTTTCATCACCGCGCCGACGACCTGCCTGCCTATCTGGTGGTCGTCATCGTCGGCCATATCGTCGTCGGCGCCTTCATGGCCGTCGAGTCGACCAGCACGCTGGCGCTGTGGCAGCATCTCTTGATCTGGGTGCCGCTGACGATCTTCTCCGCACTCGCCTTGCTGCGACCGATGAAGGGCGCGGTCGTCGGCATGCAATGGGCGTTGTACATGCACGGCTTTGGTGGCGAAGACGACGTGATCGAGGCGCATCCCGAGGCCTGAACCAGCGCTGGCGCAATGCCCTGCGGCAAGCAAGCGCTTCCGTCCGCTCCGACATTCCGTTAGGACAGCCGCGATGGATGGCATTAGCAAAGCAGAACTCGACAGGCTCGAAGCCAGGGAGATGGCCAAGAGCGCTGCCCCCTTGCGGCCGCGCGACGCGGCCACGCTGATCCTGCTCGACCGCAAGGGCAACGACGTGCTGGTGCTGATGGGCCGGCGCCACATGAAGCATGCCTTCATGCCTGGAAAATTCGTCTTTCCAGGCGGCCGCACCGACCCAGCAGACAGCCGCATCGCGGTCGCCGATGAGCTGCATCCCGACGAAGCCGAGAAGCTGCGCGCCGGCACTGGCCGCGTCAGCGTCGCTCGCGCCCGGGCGATAGCGCTTTCAGCGATTCGCGAGACCTATGAGGAAGCGGGACTGTTGATCGGCCGGCGCGCTGCGTTTTCGACCACCAAGGCCGATTGGCAGGGTTTTGCCGACCATGGCGTAGCGCCTGCCTTGGCCTCCTTGCGCTTCATCGCGCGTGCGGTCACCCCTCCAGGACGAGTCCGCCGCTTCGACACGCGCTTCTTGTCGGCATGGCGCAGTGACGTCGCGGTCGAACTGCCCGATGGCGGGCCGACCAACGAACTGGAAGAACTGGTCTGGCTGCCACTGGCAGACGCCATGCAGGCCGACATACCGGCKATCACCCAGTCGGTTCTCGGCGATCTCCGGCAGCGGCTTTCGGTGGACCCTGACCTCAAGCCAGGCGGCGAAGTGCCGTTCTACCGCATGTTCAACCAACGCTTCCGCCGCGACATCCTTTAGGCTTTGCATGACCGAGACCATCCACCAGGCTGAAAGCGTGGAACGCGTACACTGGCGCTCGATTTCAGCAGCGATCGCCTCGATCAGCGTTGTCGGTATCGCAATCGGACTGGGCATACCGCTGCTCAGCGTCATCCTTGAGTCGCGCGGCTATTCGCCCTCGATGATCGGCCTCAATACGGCGATCGCCGGCGTTGCCTCCATTGCAGCCGCACCGCTCGCCACGCCGATCGCCATGCGTTTTGGCGTCGTGTGGACGATGCTCGCCATGATTCTGCTCGGCGCGGTTGCCTTTGTCGGCTTTTATTTCGCGCAATCCTTCTGGATGTGGTTTCCCTTGCGCGCCGTGCTGCATTTTGCGCTSACGGTGCTGTTCATCCTCTCCGAGTTCTGGATCAGCACMTSSGCSCCGCCGCRTCGGCGCGGCCTGGTGCTCGGCATCTACGCCACCGTGCTGTCGCTCGGCTTCGCCGCAGGCCCATGGCTTTTCTCGCAGATCGGCAGCACCGGCTTCCTGCCGTTCGGACTGACCTTCGGCTTCGTCATGATCGCTGCGATTCCGGTGCTTCTGGCGCGTAGCGAAAGCCCCAAGATCGTTTCCGAGGGCGGCAAAGGTGGTTTCTTCCGCTACATCTGGATCGTGCCGACCGCGACCGCCGCTGTGCTCGTCTTCGGCGCCGTCGAGACAGGCGGCTTTGCGCTGTTTCCGATCTATGGCCAACGCGTCGGTTATTCCGAGGCCGAAGCTGCCCTTTTGCTGACCATGATCGGCCTTGGCAATTTCATGCTGCAGATTCCCATCGGCATGCTGAGTGACCGCATTGGTGATCGCCGCAAGCTTTTGCTGATCTGCGCGCTCGTCGGCCTAGCCGGCACGCTCGCGATGCCGCTTCTGACGGTCAACTGGCACCTGATGGCTGGCATGCTGTTTGTCTGGGGCGGCGTGGTTGCTGCGCTCTACACGGTGGGCCTAGCCCATCTAGGCGCACAGCTTTCAGGCCGCGACCTTGCCTCGGCCAACGCCGCCTTCATCTTCTGCTACGGCCTTGGGATGATTCTGGGACCACAGGTAATCGGCATATTCATGGACGTCTTCGGCCCCAACGGATTCGGTTGGGCGCTCGCCGTGTTCTTTGGCGGATATATCGCCATCGGACTGGGCCGAATTGCCGCGAAATCGCGGTGATAACGCTCCAAGGCTTGACTTTCCGGGTACGTTCTTTATGTGTCCCGCAGGTTTTCCGCGTCCGGGTTGTTTTCCCGTCCTGAGGCGGGTGCAACTCCAGATAACTAACGGACGAGAATCATGGCCAAGGCTGCAAACATCAAGATCAAGCTTCTGTCGACCGCCGACACCGGTTTCTTCTACGTGACGAGCAAGAACAGCCGCACGAAGACGGAAAAGCTGTCGTTCCGCAAGTACGACCCGGTTGCCCGCAAGCATGTCGAATTCAAGGAAACCAAGATCAAGTAATCTGGTTGCCTTCAGGAATTCAAAAACGCCGCCCTTCGGGCGGCGTTTTTGTTTGCGTTGATTCTCTTGGCCTGCGGCACCGAGCGCGTTGCTGCTCGCCCTTATGGAGCTGTGGCTGCCGGCACCTGACCTTGCTGCCGCAGCCGCGCCATCACTTTTGCCAGCTGGTCGGGATAGTCCGGCGTGAACGTCCAATAGTGAGACCCGGAAGGCGCCTCGCCGGCGCCCAATCCGCGTTCGCTCGCAGGCAGGTGGAAGAGCAAAGTGATCAGCACGTCGCTGCTCACCCACGGATCGTCGTACCAGAACGTATGCGAACGGTTCGACAGGCCGGGAATGTTTTCCGGCCGCACCCGTAACAGTTCGAGGCCATATGATTTGGTTGCGTCCAGCAGCCAGCGCGACGCTTCGGGATCCAGCTCCCTCATATCCGGCCGGCCGGCCCGCGAAGCACGGTTGATCACCTGTGACAGCCTGAGCGCGCTGTCATTCAGATTGACGGCCACTGTCACCCGCTCGGCCATGCCGGCATAGTCGCGCATATCGTCGACGAACCCGCGGAAGTCGGCATCCGGTGCGGCGTGATAGACTTCGCCGAGCCGCGTGGCTTGCGCTCCCGGCTGCTGCGCATCGCGACCGACGATCGCCAGCGCATCGCTGCCCACGGTGGCGCCGGCGCTATAGGTGAAGACGTTGACATTCCTGGCGTCGGTATTTTGCGACAAAAGCTCGACCAGCTTTGCCAGATGCGGTGCGGCGCCAAAGGCGGTTACCATGTCCCTGGAATAGCGCAGGAAATTCTCGGCCGTGGGCCAGACAAACAGCACCACCACCGAATTGCGCCCGGTGAAATGGTGAAGCTGTGCAGCTTGGCCGGCAGCGCGCTCGACGGTCGTGTTGGCACCGTGCACGTAGACGATGATATCCTTGTCGCGGCTGTTCTTGAGCGCTTCGTTGATCTGCGCGAACCACGCCCGGGCTTCAGGTGACAACGGATCGGCGTCTTCGATCGTGGCTTGTTCATTCATGTTTTCGAGATGCAGGAATGGCCGCCGATCCTCGCTGGCGCCGGTGGACCACGCGTAGATCTTGTCCCAGGTCGTGCCCTCCCGGCCAATGCGCACCGTGGCCACGCCAGTATGAAGGTCGCGACCGGGCACGACGGCATAAAGGCGGCTGTCACGGGGACCGACCGGCAGCCGGTTGGTGGCATAAAACAGCTCGATCCGGGGATCGGGCGTCAAAGACGAATTGGCTGAAAAGGCATTCGACGGGCCATCGACGAACACGGCAGGTGCCGGCATCAGTCGCATGGGCGGCTGGTAGAACGACATCGCAACGGTAGCCAAGGCGGCAATCAAGGCAAAGATGGCAATATAACGAAGCATGATTTCTCCTTGAGCCCTTCGTGGACAAGGGCCCATCCGGACGTGTTACGCGGCCCCAGTGCTGAGGATAGGCAGCACCAACGGGTTCAGTTTCCGAACACGCGACGCAACAATTCCCGAAGCGTCAAGTCGTGATCGAACCGTCCATGGCGGAGGAAGTTCAGCGTCTGCGCGATCACCAGCGGATTGTTCATCATGAAGGTGTGCGTCGTCGGCAGGACGATGTGGTCTCTCATGCCTTCAAGCTTGGTGCTTGCGACCGAAACCTTGCCGTCGTTCGGGCCTTTGAACATGCCCGACAGGATCGGATTGATCGAGCGGTCGCCGGCGATGATGCCGAGCTCATAATCGGCAGCATCAAGCCTGTTGGGAAGACTGTCCGGCCCGGTGCCGAGCTGGACCCCTGCCGGCCCGTTGACCATTTCGAAGAGCCTGAGGCTCCCGAACGTGTCCACCACTTCTGAGCCGTGATTGGGCGGCCCGAGCATGACGACGCGGCCAAGATTTTCGGGACGGTTCTGCATCAGCCAAGCCCGCACCAGTATGCCGCCCATCGAATGGGTCACGAAATTGACTTTGCTGGCCTTCCCGCATTTCGCCACAGATGCATCGACGTAAGCGATAAGCTTGTCGATCGGGGCTTCGGTCGAAGGATAGGTGTCGTTGACGACGGCATAGTCGAAGGCGCCCAATGTCTCTTCCATCAGCAGAAAGGACGTGTCGCTGCGTGACAGGCCATGCAGCAACACAACGCATTCCTGCGCGAAGGCGGCTGGAGAAAACAGCAGAAACAGGAGTGTAGCTAAAAAACGCATGAACCCAGCTAATCCGAATCCTCCGGATGTCTCAAGCCGGTGAAACTACGGTAGGAAATTGATTTGTTTTAAATAGAGATAAGGGGGCCGGTCGGCGTCTGGCAGCGGTACGAGGAGGCCACTATGTGCCAGTGCCGACCGGCCGACCCCACGGACCCAGGAGATGCGGCGGACCTGAGCATCATGGGGTATGAATTGGGCTCTCCGGCCTATGATCCTCGTGCCGACGCCCGTCCTTCTTCTCCACGCCACAGTCGCCCAAGATTGCTTGAAGATCAACACTTTCTTAACCACGGCTACCCAGTCACTTGGGTTAAGGTAAATAATTTAGCTTAACCTCATGGAGTAGCTTAACGCGATTCACGGTCAGGCGGCGCGCGCGACCACGCGGTTGCGGCCGCGTGTTTTGGCATCGTAAAGCGCGAGGTCCGCACGCTTCATCAGCCCAGAAACGGTATCGCCTTCGGGCAAGAGCGACGACACGCCGACGCTGACCGTCACCGACACCCCCATCTCGGCGCCGCCGATCGCAAACGGCGTCTTTGCGACCTCCGCGCGGATGCGCTCGGCAACCATTTCAGCAAGCGCTGCTTCCGTGTCCGGCATCACGATGACGAACTCTTCGCCGCCAAATCTGCAAGCTAGATCAATGCCGCGAACGCTTTTCTTCAGGCGCCGCGCGAACTCACGCAGCACCTCGTCGCCGCCGTCATGACCAAAGGTATCGTTGATCCGCTTGAAGCGGTCGAGATCGGTGATCATCAGAGAAAGCGGCCTGYGACGCCCAGCCGCGCGCTCGACAAGGCGCGGCAGGTGGCTGTCGAGATAACGCCGGTTGTGCAGCCCCGTCAGGCCATCCGTCACCGCCATTTCGATCGTCTGGCTGACGCTCTGCCTGAGCTCTTCGTTGTAGCGCTTGCGGCGCACCTGGGTGCGCAGCCGTGCAATCAGTTCCTGCCGGTCGAGCGGACGCACCAGATAGTCATTGATGCCGAGCTCGAGGCCGCGAATGATGAGCTCATCCTCGCCCTTGTTGACCAACAGCACAATCGGCAGCGAGCGGGTGCGGTCGAGCGAGCGCAGCTGCGAGCACAGCCGCAACGGATCGAACTCCGAAAACCCGGTCGACACGATGACGCACTCATAGGTCCCTTCGGCAGCGTTGAAGATCCCGGATTGCGGGTCGGCGGCGATATGCGCCTCGGCAGCACCATCCAGCAGCGCGCAAATATGAGCGGCTGACGACGTCATCTCGTCGATCAACAACACCTTCGGCAAAGCGCCTTGTAGCAGGTCGCGCCGAGCCAGAAGCTCATCCACGCCGATGCTGTGGGTGGTCGAGGCGCGCAGGCGCAGCTCATCGGTCAGAACCTTGAGACGGACCAAGCTTTTCACCCGCGTGATCAATTGCAGGTCGTTGACCGGCTTGGTGAGGAAGTCGTCCGCACCGACATCGAGCCCGCGCACGCGATCGGTGACATGATCGAGTGCGGTGACCATTACCACAGGAATATGCGCGGTGGCTGGATCGGCCTTCAGGCGGCGGCAAACCTCAAAGCCGTCCATGCCGGGCATCATCACATCGAGCAGGACGACATCGACCTTGCCGTCCTCGCAGGCGGCAATCGCGTCGGGACCGTTGAAGGCGGTCAGCACCTCGAAATACTCCGCAAGCAGCCTGACTTCGAGCAGCTTCACATTGGCCGGAATGTCGTCAACGACGAGGATGCGCGCGGTCATGCCTAGTACCTCGAGCGAGCCGGCGAGCACATCAGGCATCGCCCAGATAGGATTTGATCGTCTCGATGAAGCGCGGTACCGAGATCGGCTTGGAAATGTAGGCTTCGCAACCACCCTGCCTGATCCGCTCCTCGTCGCCTTTCATGGCAAAAGCGGTGACGGCGATGACCGGGATCGTGTGGAGGTCGTCATCCTCCTTCAGCCATTTGGTGACTTCCAGCCCCGAAACCTCCGGCAGCTGGATGTCCATCAAGATGAGGTCAGGCCTGTGCGTACGGGCAAGGTCGAGCGCCTCCAAGCCGTTGCGCGTGCGCACGGTCTCGTAGCCGCTTGCTTCGATGAGGTCGCGAAAGAGCTTCATATTGAGCTCGTTGTCCTCGACGATCATCACTTTCTTAGCCATAGCATTCCGCCTCGATTGCACACCGCGTCTCGGCGGCAATCATCATGCGCACCCGACGCGCACACCAACCCCGAATCCGACGTTAACTCAAGAACATTACGAAACGTAAAACGCCCCTGCCAAATCACGGATCGTTGCGCAGCTGCTTTACCCGTTGCCGCGCGACCCGCTAGCGGCTACTCCCGAGGCAAGTGGAACAAAGCGGAAATCCGATGCAAAAGAACCAGCAATCGCAAGAGAACGCTCAGGCTCTGGCCATTCAGGCCCTGGCTTTCGTCGCCTCCGACCCCGAGCTTCTGCCGCGTTTCCTGGCCATCACCGGTATCGAAGCCCAGCATATCCGCCGTGCGGCGCAAGAACCCGGCTTCCTCACCGGCGTCCTGCAGTTCCTCCTGGCCCATGAGCCGACGCTGCTGCGCTTTTCGCAAGAAACCGGAATTGCACCCGGTGACGTCAGCAGCGCCGCGCGTGCGCTGCCACTTGGAGACGACGATCACGAGCGTTCGGCATGAGCGAAGATCCTGAAACCGCACGACAGATCGCGGAGCTTGCCCGCGACACACGCCCGCTACTGGTGCTCGACGTCGACGACGTATTGCTGGAGTTCATGGTTCCCTTCATGCGCTTCCTCGACGCGCAGGGACTGGTATTCCTGGCAAAGTCCTTCCGCCTGACCGGCAACATCGTCGACAAAAAGACCCAGGTCGCGCTTGAACAAGCCGCGGTATCTGCCCTGCTCGACGGCTTTTTCCACGCCCAGCGCGAATGGCAGACAGCGGCAATGGGTGCCGCCGAGGCCGTGGCCGACCTGGCGGGCCATGCCGAGGTCGTGATGCTGACGGCGATGCCGCATCGCCATCGCGACGTCAGGCGACTGCATCTCGACGCGCTCGGCTTCCCCTACCCGCTCTTGACGACGGAAACGGCGAAAGGACCTGCACTCAGGCAGTTGCGGGGTGAAAGCGGCCGCCAGGTCGCCTTTGTCGACGACATTCCGCACAACCTCGTTTCGGTGCGCGATGCGGTTGCCGACGCACATCTGTTCAATCTGATGTCTTATCGCGAGATGCGGCTGCTGCTGCCGCCCATGCCGGACGGCATCGTCATTGCAGACGATTGGGCCGAAGCCGCGCCGAAGATCGCCGCGGCCCTCGGGCTTTAATATTCGCCCAGGTCGCGCCACCAGTCGCGGCCGGAATCGAGCCTTTCGATGCCAGCGCTATCAAGCGCTGCGGCCCATTCGGTCGCCGACTTGCCCGCGAGCATCAGATCTGGCGCGATTTCGGCCAAAGGCACCATCACGAACGCCCGGTCGAGCATGCGCGGATGCGGGATTTCCAGCCCGACATCGCTGACATTGCTGTTGCCGAGCAACAGTACGTCAATGTCGATGAGACGTGGCCCCCAGCGCTCGACGCGTACGCGTTTGAGCCTGCGTTCAACCTCAAGGCACAAATCCAGCAGTTCGAGCGGCGCCAGCGAGGTCGCGACCTCTGCGGTGACATTCAGGAAATCGGGCTGATCGACCTTGCCCCAGGGCGGCGTGCGATGAAGCGAGGAGACAGTAACCACATGCGTACTGCCGCTGGCGTCGAGCAGATGCAGTGCTGCAGCCATCGATTTCGCCGGATCGCCGAGATTGCCGCCGAGGCTGAGAAAGGCTCGCTCCTCAACCTGGCCAGACAACGGTCACCTCTACGTAATCCAGAACGCCGGGCACTGGGGCATTCGGCTTGCGAACCGTGATTTCAGCGCGCTTGATCTGCGGAAAACGCGCGGCAAGCGCCCTGCCACATTCCTGTGCCAGCGCTTCGATCAGGAACCGGCGCTGGCCGGTGATGATCTTTTCAATGACCTGGAAGGCGACGCCATAGTCGACGGTACTCTGCATCGAGTCGTCTTCCAGCGGACGGTCCGGATCGACCGTCAGCTCGGCATCGACATAGAAGCGCTGGCCAAGTGTCTCTTCTTCGTCGAGCACGCCGTGCCGGGCAAAGAAGGCGCAGTTTTTCATACGGATAAGATACATCTGGGTCAGCGTCCCGGCAGGTTGGTCTGGCGCGCCAGCATAGCATCGGCGAATGCCAGCGCGTCCACGTTGATTGCGACATTATGGACGCGAAATATATGCGCGCCCTGCATGCGGAGTATGACGCTGGTCGCCGCCGTCCCGGCATCGCGCTCGGCAGCGTCACGCCCAGTGACGTGGCCGACGAAGCGCTTGCGCGACGTTCCGGCGAGCAGCGGATAGCCAAGCTCGGAAAGCTCGGAGAACCGCGCCATGAGGTCAAGATTTTCATCCGAATCCTTGGCGAAGCCAAAACCCGGATCGAGCATGATCTGCGCGTCGCTCACGCCAGCTTCGCCAGCGATCTCAAGCGAGCGGCGGAGGAAAAGAAACTGGTCGTCGATCACATCGGGCAGTTTGTCGCGATCGCGGCCGGTGTGCATGATGACGAGCCCTGCCCCGGCTTCGGCGGCAACCTTGGCGATACCGGGTTCGCGGTGGAGGCCCCAGACGTCGTTGACGATATGCGCCCCAGCGTCAACAGCAAGCCGCGCCGTCTCCTCGCGATAGGTATCGACCGAAATCAGCGTTTCGCTCGACTTGGCAAGCGCAGCGATAATCGGCAGCACGCGATCCTGCTCTTCGGTGGCGGAGACGGGCGCGGCTCCGGGCCGTGTCGATTCACCACCGACGTCGACGATCACCGCACCTTCGGCAACCATGCGGCGGGCCTGCTCAAGCGCGAGCTCGGGCGCAATGAACGCACCACCATCGGAAAAACTGTCAGGCGTGACGTTGAGGATGCCCATCACAAGCCCCCTGTCGCCGAGGTCGATATGGCGCCCATGCGCCAATTGCCATCGTTTGTCGGTCATGCCGTCGCCACAAAAGAATTCCAGAGGACAGACCACGTCACGAAATATCAACGCTTGCAGCTTCAACTCGCTGCACGGTCATTTCTGCGGCACAATGCATTTTCCATGCGCCGCCATCGCCCCTAACGCAAGGTAGGCCAAGAGGCAACACAATGAAGCATCTCTTCCTCGCCGCCTTGCTTGCCGGGGGCATCTGCCTCCCCGCCCAGGCGGCAACCGTTTCGAAATCCTACAGCTATTTCACCATCACCGGTAAGACGCTCGACGAGATCGAACATCAGCTGATGACTCGCGGCCCCGAGGTCAAAAGCACCGGCGGCCGGCATCCAGGCGCGACGCAAATGGAGTTCACCAGCCGCATCGGCTATGCCGAGGTCAAAGGTGGCTGTGCCATCGTCTCGGCCCAGGTCACCGTCAAGGCCAAGGTGATCTTGCCGCGCTGGCGCCAGAGCGGCAAGACGCCTCAGGACGTCAAGCTGATCTGGAACACGCTATCGGCCGACATCAAGCGCCACGAGGAAAGCCACGTGGTGATTGCCAAAAATCACGCGCGCGAACTCGAAAACGCGTTGAAAGCGATCGGCAGGCAGAAGTCGTGCGACATCGCGGCCGCCAAGGCCAAGGCGACGAGCAATCGCATTCTCACTGACCATGACCGCGCGCAAGAAGAGTTCGATCGCATCGAAGGCATCAATTTTGAGAGCCGCATCATCAGGCTGCTGCGCTATCGCCTGGAGCGGATCGACGCCGGCAAGATCAGAAGCTGATCAGCGGCTCCTTTAGTCAGGAACGCCGAGCTTCTTGTGCAGGCTGGTCGACGACGTCGTGTACTGGAAGACGATGCGCTCCTTGGGGCTTATGATGTGCTTGGCCGCCTGGGCCATCAAAGCCGCTTCGTGAAAGCCCGACAGGATCAGCTTCAGCTTGCCCGGATACCAATTGATGTCGCCGATGGCGAAAATGCCGGGCGCCGATGTCTCGAATTTTTCGGTATCGACCGGAATCTGGTTCTCGTGAAGATTGAGGCCCCAGCCGGCCACCGGTCCGAGCTTCATCGTCAGCCCGAAGAACGGCAACAGCCGCGTGCACGAGATATCGACATCGCCTTCCGCCCCCTTGATCGTGATCGCACGCAGCTCGCCGCCCTCGCCTGAAAGCGCCGACACCTGCCCGATCACCAGATCGATGGTGCCGGCATCACGAAGCGCATGCATCTTGTTGACACTGTCTGGTGCTGCCCGGAACTCCGGCCTGCGATGGACAAGCGTGACGCGCCGCGCGATGGGTTGCAGGTTGAGCGTCCAGTCCAAAGCGGAATCCCCGCCGCCAACCACCACCACATCATGGCCGCGCAATTCTTCCATGCGCCGAACTGCATAGCGGACACTCGATTTCTCAAAGGCCTCGATCCCGGGGATTGGCGGGCGCTTGGGCTGGAACGAGCCGCCGCCGGCGGCAATCACCACAACCTTGGCCTCGAAAACCTCATTCTCATCGGTGGTAACGCGGAAACCGCCGCCTTCCAGCCGCTCCAGTGCCGTGACCATGCGGTTGAAGGTGAAGTCCGGCTTGAAGGGAGAGATCTGCTGCAGAAGCTTGTCGACCAGTTCCTGCGCGCCGATCGAAGGGTAGCCTGGAATGTCGTAGATCGGCTTTTCCGGATAAAGCTCGGCGCATTGCCCGCCCGGCCGGTCGAGAATGTCGATCAGATGGCAGCGCATGTCGAACAGACCAAGTTCGAACACGGCAAACAGGCCGATCGGGCCGGCACCGATGATCAGGACGTCGGTAGTGGTGATGTCGCTCAAAGCCGCCTCGCCGCTCACGCATGCAATGGAGAATGTGCATGACATGTAGCGCCATGCCAAGCGCGGCGCAGAGCTGAAAGGTTAGCCCTGGCGTTCCGGAACGGTGACGATGAGGCCGTCGAGCTCGTCCTTGACCTTGATCTGGCACGACAGGCGCGAATTCGGGCGCACCTCATAGGCGAAGTCGAGCATGTCTTCTTCCATCGCCTCTGGCTCGCCGACGATCGCGGTCCATGCTTCGTCGACATAGACATGGCACGTCGCGCAGGCGCAGGCACCACCGCACTCGGCCTCGATGCCAGGCACCGCATTGCGGATGGCGTTTTCCATCACGGTCGAGCCATTTTCGGCTTCGACTTCGAAACGCGTGCCGTCATGGGCGATGTAGGTCAGCTTGGTCATRCTCGTTCCTAAGAAAAGTCACCCGGCAGATAATCACTCCACCGTGCAAGTCAACTGCCGCGCGAAAGCGCCGCCTGATGTCGGGTTTGCGATCTAGCGGCTGATCGCTGAGATGAAATCCCGCACTTCGTCGATCAAACGGGCTAGCCGCTTTATCAATCCGGCATCGTCTGGATGCGTCTCGATCTTGGCGACACAGTCCGCGATCGGGAATGCACCGACGCCGCGCGCAGCCCCTTTGAGGGCGTGACAAAGCCTGAGGCGCTCCGCCAGGTCCGCCGTGACGATCGCATCACGAACTGAAAAGGCCTGATGAACGAACATGTCGAGCACCTCGCGCTCGACGTCGCGATCACCAATTGTCTGCCGAGCCAGATGTTCGAGGTCGATGGGGCGGGCATGTGCTGCGGCCGAAGATTCTCCTCCCGGCATCCCGAAAGCCACGGAACCGGTTTCGCGCGTTACCATTCAACCTTGCCTCGCCACTCGCCCATGGGTTGGTAACCTAGGGCGACCATGTGGATAACCCGTTAACCCGACAAAGCCCGAAAGCCTGCGGAGTTGGGGCCAGCAATCACGTCAGTGTTAACCTTATATTTAAACTTTTACGTATCAGGGCGAATGCATGTTTTCTTTACCCGATTGTGTCACTACGATACGGGCGGTCCATATTGAGCCTCGGACGTGGTCAAAAATAGGACAAAAAGTCCAGAGATTCCGCGTCTTTAGTACAGGGTAGCGTAGGCATGGCGAAGAAATCCACTCCGACAAAAAACTTCGATCTCGACGTAGCCAAGGAGCTTGAGCAGGCGCTCGACTTCGATTTGAGCGGCGGCGAAGGCGGCCTCGACATGGCCGCGTCGATGGACGATCTCGAAGCACAGATTTCCCAGGCAGCTGAGGAACTGGCGCGCGAAAGCGACAAGCAGAAGCCCGCGGCGCCCAAGGCCCCGCCAGCACCTGCTGCCGCGCGCCCTGTTGCCGAGCCCCCAGCCCAATTGCGCCCCGTCGAGACCAAGCCGTTGCAGCCCGAAGGCTTCAAGCCGGCCAATGACGACCGCCAGAAAGATTACAAGTCGCTGCTGCACGGCCTCAACCGTCGCGCCTCCAGCACCATCTACTGGATGGTCGGAGTGGTGTCCGTTGCCTGGGTTGCTGGCGCAGTCGCACTTGCCGACCGCATCGTCACGCCCAGCATCTGGACCATCCGCTCGGTAGACGACGCACTGGCACGCCCCGGCCTGCTGATGCTCGTCGTCGCTACCATCGTTCCGATCGCCCTGTTCTGGGCTTTTGCTGCGATGATCCGCCGCGCCCAGGAAATGCGTATTGCCGCCCAATCGATGACTGAAGTGGCCTTCCGCCTCGCCGAGCCGGAAAACATGGCGCAGGATCGCGTCATGATGGTCGGCCAGGCCGTGCGCCGCGAAGTGGCTGCCATGGGCGAAGGCATCGAGCGGACGCTCGCCCGCGCTGTCGAACTCGAGACCCTCGTTCACTCCGAAGTCAACCAGATCGAGCGTTCCTATTCGGAAAACGCTGCCCGTATCCGCTCGCTGGTCGACGGACTTGGCAACGAGCGCGAAGCCGTGGTCTCGCATGCCGAACGTGTTCGGGCTTCGATTTCCGGCGCGCATGAGACGTTGCGTGACGAGCTCGGCTCGGCAAGCGACATCATCCGCGATAGCATCCTGAACGCCTCGACCAAGCTGTCGATGACGATCACCAATTCCGGCGACACGCTTATTGACCGCATCAACGAAGGCGGCATGGGCCTGTTTGAGGCGATCGACAATCGCATGGACACGCTAGGCGACCGCCTGTCGACCTCGGGCGAGGCCTTCGCCAGCCTGCTCGACACGCGCATCGCCAAGCTTACCCAGAGCACTGACGAAGCGACCCGTTCGCTGACGGATATGCTCGACGACCGGACCTCAGGCATGGTTTCTCTCCTCGGCGGCGCTGCCAAGACGCTCAACTCCGAGTTTGAAGCCAATTTGCACGGCATCGAACGTACATTGGCCGAGCGTGGCCAGGCGCTGATCGGCGAATTCCAGACGCGCGCCGAGGCACTCGACACCGGCACGGCCAAGCTCAATGCGGCGCTCGAAGCGCGCGCCCGCCAGATCAATGAGACGCTAGTCGAACGTGCTCGCGAGATCGCTTCGACCTTCGTCCAGGGACGCGACTCGCTGACTGCGGTGATCGACCAGGGCAAGGCCCAGATCGGCACCGACCTCGCCGATATCATCACCTCGACCTCGACCATGCTCGAAACCCGCGCCAGCGATTTCGCCGGCCGCATGGAAGCTGCTCGTCATCAGGTGTCGAGTTCCTTCGACGGCGACATCCAGCGCCTCTCCGACGCCCGTGTCGGCATCGAGCAGGCGGTCGAAGACCACACCCGCAAACTGTCCGAAGCGCGCGACCGCATGGCCGCAGCACTCAGGGACGACCTCAGCAAGTTCGCCGAGGGTCGCGCCAGCATCGAGGCCGCAGTCGGCTTCCAGGTTCAGAAGCTCGCCGAAGGCCGCAGCCTGATCACGCAAGCCCTTGATGATGACATGCGCAAGCTGGACCAGTCGCGTCAGGTTATCGACGACACCCTCAGCAGCCAGTTCAGGCAACTGGCGCATGGCCGCGAACAGTTGGCACAGGCACTCGTTGAAGACTCTGAGAAACTGGTGCAAGCTCGTACGAATATTGACGAAATGGTCGCTGGCCATGTCGGCAAGCTGGCCGAAGGCCGCAACATTCTTTCGCGTGCACTTGAAGCCGACCTCAACAAACTCGCTGACAGCCGCAGCAGCATCGACGGCCTCGTCGCCGGTCAGGTCGAAAGGATCGCCGAAGGCCGCGCCATCCTCGCCAACGCGCTTGAGACAGACCTCGCCGGCATCAAGACGCTGGTCGACGATCATTCGTCCAAGATCGCCGCTGACCGTGCTGGCCTGTCCAAAGCACTCGAGAGCGACCTCGCCGGCATCAAGACGCTGGTCGACGATCATTCGTCCAAGATCGCCGCTGACCGTGCTGGCCTGTCCAAAGCACTCGAGAGCGACCTCGACGGCATCAAGGCGCTTGTCGATGGCCATTCGTCGAAGATGGCAGCCGATCGCGCCGGCCTTTCCAACAACCTCCAGATGGATATCGCCGCGGTCCATGGCCTCATCGAGGACCACGCCGGCAAGCTCGCTGACGAGCGTGTCCTGCTCTCCCAGACCCTGGAGTCGGACCTCGCCAAGCTGGCGGACAGCCGCGCAGGCATCGACGGTCTTGTCGCCGGCCAGGTCGAAAAGCTTGCCGAAGGCCGCGATATCCTCAAGCGCGCGCTCGAAACCGACCTCAACACGATCCACAGCACGATCACGTCGCACTCCGAGAAGCTCGCCGAAGATCGCGTGATGCTTTCACGTTCGCTTGAAACCGACATCGATAATGTCAGGGGCCTGGTGTCGGGCCACGCCGAACGGCTGGTCGCCGAGCGCGGCGCGCTCTCCCGGGCACTGGAAGACGACCTTGCCAAGCTGGCCGAAAGCCGCTCGGGCATCGACGGCCTCGTTGCCGGCCAGGTCGAGAAGCTGGCCGAGGGCCGCGACATCCTCAAGCGCGCGCTCGAAGCTGACCTCAACGCCATCCGCAACACGGTCGCCTCGCAGTCGGAGAAGCTTGCCGAAGACCGTGCGATGCTCGCACGTTCGCTCGAAGCCGATCTCGACAGCGTCAAGGGCCTGGTTTCAAGCCATGCCGAGCGCCTGGTTGCCGAGCG
This sequence comes from Aminobacter sp. P4_D5, assembly GCF_056401815.1. Classification (NCBI taxonomy): domain Bacteria; kingdom Pseudomonadati; phylum Pseudomonadota; class Alphaproteobacteria; order Hyphomicrobiales; family Phyllobacteriaceae; genus Aminobacter; species Aminobacter sp. P4_D5. The sequence continues at coordinate 33,617 of NZ_JBFUIP010000008.1, forward strand.
TGGCACCTTGTCCATGGCACTTGAAGACGATCTCGCCAAGCTGGCCGACAGCCGCTCGGGCATCGACGGCCTCGTTGCCGGTCAGGTCGAGAAGTTGGCAGAAGGCCGTGACATCCTTCGCCGCGCACTGGAAGCCGATCTCGCCAGGATCGATGGCATGATGCTTGGCCAGGTCGACAAGCTGGCCGCCGGCCGTGATACGCTGACCAAGGCGCTCGAAGCCGATCTTGCCATGCTGAACGACAGCCGCGCCAGCATCGACGACATCGTCGCTGGCCATGTCGGCAAGCTCGCCGAAGGTCGCGACACCATGGCCCGCGCGCTTGACGAAGATCTCGGCAAACTCGGCGATGCACGTCGCGATATCGATCTCGCCATCGCTGGCCATATCGACCAGATCGCAGCACGCCGCGTCGACATTTCCGATGCGATTGCTGGCGACATCGAAAAGATCGAGGAAACCTTCCGTCGCCAGACCGGCGTGATCGAAGAGCGCACCAGCTCCATGGAACGCGCCCTGTCGCTGGGCGTCGACAATGTCCGTGGCGTGCTCGAAAAGAGCGCGGTCTTCGTGGCAGGCGCCCTGCGCGAAAAGGTCATGGAAGTGACCGCAGCGCTCAACGAAGAAGCGGGCCGCGCCTTCACCGACGCCGACCGCCGCATCGCCGAGCGCGCCGAACAGACGTCGACCGCGCTGCTCGCGCGTACTGAAGACATTGCCCGTACCTTCGAAGACGCTGACCGCCGTCTTGCCGCGCGCGCCGATGAAACCTCGAACGCACTCCTGGCACGTGCCGAAGAAACCGCCGACACGCTGTCGGCCAAGGCAGGCGAAATCGCCCGCACCTTCGATACGGCAGACCGTTCGCTGATCGCGCGTGCCATCGAAACGGCGGATGCGCTGTCGGCCCGCGCCGGCGACATCCTGCGCAACTTCGACAGCGCCGACGAACGGCTCGGCATGCGCATCGGCGAATCCGCCGACGCACTCGCTGCCCGTGCCGCCGAACTCGGTCGCATCTTCGACACAGCCGACGAAAAGCTCGCCTCGCGCATCGCAGAAGGCGCGGATTCGCTTGGCAACCGTGCCGGCGAGCTCAGCCGCATCTTCGACGCAGCCGACGAGCGTATCGCGGCCCGTGTCGCCGACAGCTCGGCAACGCTTGGCAGCCGTGCCGGTGAAATCGTTCGCAACTTCGAACAGGCAGATGAACGGCTCGCTGCCCGCGCCACGCAAACGGCAGAAGCGCTTGCCGGCCGCGCCGCCGAAATCGGCCGGACCTTCGAGGAAGCCGACAGCAGGATCGCCGCTCGCGTCGATCAGACTGCCGATTCGTTGCTTAACCGTGCTGGCGAGATCAGCCGTGCCTTCGAAGAAGCTGACAGCCGGATTGCCGCGCGTGTCGACAAGACGGCGGATTCGCTGCTTGGCCGCGCCAGCGAGATCAGCCGCGCATTTGATGACGCCGACAACAAGATTGCTGCTCGCGTCGACAACACGTCGCAGTCGCTGCTGGGACGCGCTTCGGAGATCGGCCAGGCATTCGACGAAGCCGGCCAGCAGCTTGCCGCCCGCATCGCCGAGAGCACCTCGGGCATCGGCGAGCATGCCGCGTTAATCGCCAACGCGTTCACCGAAACCGAACAGCGCGTCGTTGCCCGCGCCCATCGCACCTCAGCCGATCTCGATGCCCGCGCTCGTGCCATCGAAGAGACGCTGGCCAATGTCGATGAGCGGCTCGCCTCCGGCGCCGAAGGTGTTGCGGCCCGCATCGGCGAACACCTGACTAGTGCCGAAGCCCGCCTCGCCTACGGTGCGGAATCGATGGGCCAGAAGCTCAACGAGCAGGTCGCCCAGGCCGAAGCACAGCTCGTCGCCCGCGCCAATGTGGTCGCCGAGACTTTCACGGCGGTCGGCCAGCATATCGGCCAGAGCACCAACGAGGCCGCTCGCGCGATCGGCACCAACACGCGTGAACTCAACGCCATGCTGGTTGAGCGTTCGAACGAGATCGCCAAGATCCTCGACGAGACCGCCCGTCCGCTGGTCGATCGTTTCGCCGAAAGCGGCAACGACCTGCACCGCAGCATGGAAGAAGTCACCGCGCGTGCCACCGAAAAGCTGCGCGCCGAAAACGCAGTGCTTGTCGAGGCGCTTGCCAACCGCACCGCCGAGACCCTGTCTGCCGTCGAGGGCGCTCGCTCGACGCTTGCCGATAGCGTGGCCGACCTCATCGGCCGCATGACGGCATCCAGCTCGCAGCTCGGCAACCTGATCGATCAGGCTGCGGCGAACCTCGCCAATGTCGACGATCGTCTGACTGGCAGCACCTCCAACTTCGCCGCAACCACTGAAAAGGCCGCACAGACCTTCTCCAGCGCTGCGCGACTGGTGGATACCAACACCAATCGCCTGACTGACTTGTCGTCGACCACGTTGCGCGAGGTGGCCTCAATCGCCACCAAGTTCGACGAGCACAGCCGCCTGCTGTCGAGCGCGTCCAACCTGCTGTCTTCGGCGCAGAGCAACCTCGAGCACACGCTCGAGCGCCAGTCGTCGCTCGAAGACCTCGCCGTCGGCCTGGTCAAGAAGTCGGAAGACCTTGAACGCGTCATGCAGTCGTTCGAGCGCCTTGTCGGCCAGACGCTGGAAAACGCCGAAGGCAAGACCATGGAATCGGCGGACAAGATTCGCATCGCCATCGCCGATGTCGTCGAAACCGCGACCAAGCGCTTCGCCGACGCCACCGAGGACATGCGCCGCACTGCTGGCTCCATCAAGAGCGAGCTCGAAAGTACGCGCGCCGAGCTCAAGAAGGGCGTGCTCGACATGCCTGCGGAGGCCAAGGAGTCGACCACGGCCATCCGCCGTGCCGTTTCCGAGCAGATCAATGCGCTCAAGGAGCTGTCGGCGATCGTTGCCAAGTCCGGCCGCACCGTCGATGTCTCAGATGCCTCGCTGCGCAACCCGCAGCCGCAGCCGGCGCGCCGTCCTGCCCCTCAGCCCGAGCGCCGCGAGCCGCCAGCACCGCTCGGTGGCACGGCCCTGCGTGGCACGCTCGATATCGATCGCCCCGCTCCCGCCCAGCCGCTGCAGCAGCCGGCGCGTGAACCGGCCAGCCGCGGCCAGCAAGGTGGATGGGTCCGCGACCTGTTGACCGGTGCATCGCGTGAGGAACAGTCGGGGCGTCCAGCAGGCCAACCGGTCGCCGTGCCGGCACAGCGTTCACCCATGCATGTGGTCGAGTCGCTCAACTCGCTGTCGGTCGATATCGCCCGCGCCATCGATCATGACGCCTCGATCGAGCTTTGGGATCGCTACCGTCGCGGCGAGCGCGATGTCTTCACCCGCCGCCTCTACACGCTGAAGGGCCAGCAGACCTTCGACGAAATCCGCCGCAAATATCAGTCCGATGGCGAGTTCCGCACTGCCGTCGACCGCTATTGCGACGATTTCGAGAAGCTACTCAAGGACGTTTCGCGCAACGACCGCGACAACATCATGACCAAGACCTACCTGACCTCGGATACGGGCAAGGTCTACACCATGCTGGCACATGCGGCGGGTCGTCTTAAGTAAGGCGGCTGCAGGGCAATACGGCATTGAGGCAGTAGGGCAGTAGGTTCGGTACCTACTGCCCTTTTGCTATCTGCGTTTCATACTTCGGAGTAGCGGGGCATCTCGCGACGCGCGCGACTGCGCGTATTCCAGGCAAACGCCAAGAACAGGAGTGCGACTAAACAGGGATTGGCTTAGGGGAGCGGCTTGAGGCGTCTACTGCCCTATTGCCCTATTCCCCCACTGCCTTCTTATATCAGCCCTTCAGTCCACTTGACGATTTCGGAAGCAGCCTGGCCGAAGGCACGGTCGAGGGCAGCCACGTAGGCATCGTTGCCGGCACCTGAGACCGGCGCACTGGTGGTGAAGACACGCGAGGCGCGCACCTGGCCGTTGCGATCGTTGAGGAGCCTGACGAACAGTTCGACTTCGGCGCGTTCGCCGCCATCGACCTTGATCTCAAAGCTGCGCAACTCGGCGATCACCTGATAGTCGATCGCAAGGCCCTCGCCGGGCTTGCCTACGCCGATGAAGCCGCCGGCGCGCTGGAATGTCTCCGCGAGACGCGCCTGCACGATGCGCGGCAGCCGATCCGACCACTGCGCGCCCTTGAGGAACTGGATGGAACCTGGCGAAGGCGTGATGACGATGCTCTGACCATCGAGCGACTTGAGCGCGGAGGGCTCGGCGATAAGGATCTGGCGATGGCTCGAGCCGCCGCGCCCAGTCACAGCAGGCGCGGTAAGTTCGTAGGTGTCGAGCGGCGGCGGCGTTGCAACGAACAACGAGGTGCAGCCAGACAGCGCAAGCGCGGCTGCGGTGAGCAGCAATGTTGATCTAGCAGCCTTCACGTGCTGTCCCCGAACAAGACTCAAACCGCGCTTTGCGCGAACCACCCTCAGGCACTTTCATGCTGTGGCATGCCGGCGATGTCAACGACGCACCCGTCCGTCAAACTCGCGCACGCTGCCTTCGCCGCCTGTGATGATGCGTTGGGGATTGCGCTCCAGATCAGAGACCGCCTGTTCGATACGGCTGATCGAACGGCGGCTGTCCTGCACCAGCGACTCGACATCGCGTAGTCCCTGACCCGAGAAGCGCGAAAGCCCGTCCATGATCGTTGAGAGCCGTGAATTCAGCGTGTCGGCAACCTGCTTGAACGATTTCAAAGTCGCGCTGGCATCGGACATCACACCATTCGCCTCGCCCGAGCCGAGCAGCGTGTCGACCTTTGCGAGCACGCCGTCGACGCGCACCGAAGCTTGGTTCAGGCGCGAAGTCAGTTGCTTGGCGTCCGAGATCATCTGGTCGATGTCTTCGGCGCGGTTGCCGAACTTGCCGGTGACCTTGGCCACGTCGGCGGCGACCTTGTTGGCGTTTTCACTGGCCTGTCGGATGTTGTCGAGCGATGCACGCACGCTTGCGGCGTCGACGCCTTCAAGCACGCCGTTGACCTTGGTCAGCGTCTGCTGGGTGTTCTGGGCGAAATCGTTGATCGAAGCGACAGCAGTGTTGACGCCCTTGACGATGCCATCGAGTTGGTCGCTTTGCGCGCTGAGGTTCCTGGTGAAGGTGTCGACACTGGCAACGATGTTTTTCACCTTCTCCGGGTCGACGGATTTGAGCAGCCCTTCGGCAGCGGTGATCGTGCCGTCGAGCTTGCCAGAAACACCTGACAGCTCCTCGGACAGCGCGCTCACGCTCGCCAGGAACTTGTCGACGCCATCGGCATTGCGCGCCAGCGACTCGGAGAATTTCTGCGCATTGTTGACGGTTTCGGTCAGCGGGCCACGGACGTCGTTGGTGAAGCCTTCGAGATTGGTCAGGACGGTATCGGCGCGCTTGAAGATGTCCTGGGCTGTCTGCAGCAGGTTGGTGACGGCGGACGGATTGGCGACGATCTCGGCGATCTTGCCTTCCGCTTCGGCCTGGTCGAGCAGATTCGGTTCCTTGATATTGGCGCCCTTGAGCTCGATGTTGGCCTGGCCCGTCAGGCCGGCAAGGCCGATATCGGCCTGGGTCGACTGGGTGATCGGCGTCATCTTGTCGATCTCGGTGTCGGCAATGGCCACCTGGGGGTTGGTGACGTCGAGATAGACGCGGCGGACATCGCCGACCTTGACGCCGTTGAACAGCACGAAGCTGCCCCTGGCCAATCCCGACGCGGAGCCAGGAATGCGCACGCGCAACGTCACCGTTTCGCCGCGATCGCCGATTGCCGCCGTCCAGTAGACGAAAGCAAAGGCGGCCAGGATCGAAAACAGCGTGAAGATGCCGACGATGACGTAGTTGGCCCTGGTCTCCATCACATCATTCCATTCTATGCCCTGGCCACAAGATCAAGCTGCCGCGCCCGCTTTCCGCGGAAATAGGATCTTACCCACGGTTCTTCGCTCTTGAGCATGTCGTTGATCGTGCCTTCGATCAGAACCTTCTTGTTGCCGAGCACGGCAACCCGGTCGCAGACCGAAAACAGGCTGTCGAGGTCGTGCGTGACCATGTAGACGGTCAGCCCCATCGTGTCGCGCATCTTGCCGACCAACTCATCGAACTCGGCCGCGCCGATCGGATCGAGACCAGACGTCGGCTCGTCGAGGAAGAYGATGTCGGGATCGAGAGCCAGCGCGCGCGCCAGGGCGGCGCGCTTGATCATGCCGCCGGAAAGTTCGGAGGGAAACTTGCATGCCGCATCCGGCGGCAGCCCCACCAACTCGACCTTGAGCATGGCGAGTTCGTCCATCAGCTTCCTCGGCAGATCGAGATATTCGCGCATCGGTACCTGAATGTTTTCCAACACGGTCAGCGCCGAAAACAGCGCCCCGTGCTGGAACAACATGCCGAGGCGCATGTCGATCCTGAGCCGCTCTTCTTCGCTTGCCGTCTCAAGATCGACCCCGAACAGCTTGATCGTGCCGGACCTTTTGCGGACCAGACCAAGGATCGTACGCAACAGCACGGACTTGCCGGAACCTGAAGCACCTACGAAGCCGAGGATTTCGCCACGTTTGATATCGAGATCGAGCTTGTCGAGGATGACTTTGTCCTCGAAGGCGACCGTCAGGTCACGCACAGAAAGCAGCACCTCGCCCGGGGCGTCCTGGATTTGGCTTTCCACCTGAACGGTCTTTGCGCGGCTTGCCATGTCAGAAACTGATCGCTGCGTAGAACATGGCAAACAGGCCATCGAGAATGATGACGACGAAGATGGACTTGACCACCGATGCAGTGACATGACGGCCAAGCGATTCCGCGCTACCGCCAACCTTCATGCCCTCGACCGAGGCGATGGTACCGATGATCAGCGCCATGAACGGCGCCTTGATCAGACCGGCGGAGATGGTGCTGAGGTCGATTGCCAGCCGCAGGCGGTCGATGAAGGCCGCGGGCGGGATGTCGGAATAGAGCCAGGCTGCCAGCATGCCGCCGCCGAGTGCCGCGAAATTTGCAATGATGGTGAGGCATGGCAATGCAATGACCAGGGCCACCAGCCGTGGAAAAACGAGCACGCCGATCGGGTTGAGGCCGATCACGGTCAGCGCGTCGACTTCTTCGCGCATCTTCATCGAGCCTATCTCGGCAGTGATTGCGCTGCCCGAGCGGCCAGCGATCATGATCGCCGTCATCAACACGCCGAGTTCGCGCAGCACCAGAACACCAACGAGGTCGACGACAAAGATGTCCGCGCCGAAATAGCTGAGCTGGTAGGCGCCTTGCTGGGCGACGATGCCGCCGACGATGGCCGACATCAGAACGACCACAGGAATGGCGCCGACGCCCATACGATCGATCTGGTTGAAGATGGCGGCCGGGTTGACGGCATGCCCGCGCCCGAGCTTCATCTGGGCGCCGCGGATGGTCGCGCCAAGAATGTTCATCGAGGCGAGGAAATCGTCGCGCATCTCATAGACGCGGCGACCCATGGCCTCAAGCAAGCGGATGACAACATTGGGTGCGCCTGCCCCAGCCGATTCGCCGTCCCGCCGCACCGCGTCGCTGACCGCACCGAGAAGGATCTTGGCTACATCGCTGCGGCCCTCCATCTGGACCTCAACGCCCTTTTTCTCATTGGCACTGACGAGTCGGTCGATGACCCAGGCACCGGCGGTGTCCATCTTCTCTATGCCGGAAAGGTCGAGTGCCAGCGTCGCAAAGCCCTTGCGCGCCTCGATCTTGCGCATTTCGGCGTCGACGAAAGCAACCGTGCGGGTGGTCCAGATGCCGGTGAACACGCAGGCAAGCACGCCTTCGCGTTCCGCCACAGCAACTTGCGGTCGGTGATCTCGGCCGTCGGCTGCCCCGCCGCTTGCTTCCCGTTTGCCGATGGTGAACATGGCACACTACTTAACGCGTCGGCTGCGGCATGTCGATTTTCGCAACCACGCCAAGCAGTTGAACGGAGCAGATTTTCATGTCGCGTGTCCTTTCGGTCGTAGATGAGCGCTTTCCCATCGCCGGAACGTTCACCATCTCGCGTGGTTCCAAGACCGAAGCCGAAGTCCTCACCTGCACGATAGCCGAATCAGACTTAATCGGGCGTGGCGAATGTGTGCCCTACAAGCGCTATGGCGAGACCTTGGAGAGCGTGCGGGAGCAGATCGAAAAGGCGCGCCGCGAGATCGAGAACGGCGCCTCCCGCGCCGATCTGCTGACGCTGATGTCGGCGGGTGCTGCCCGCAACGCCGTCGACTGCGCGCTGTGGGACCTGGAGGCGAAGACAAGCGGCCTGTCAGTCGTATCGCGGCTCGGGCTTGCCTCGCCTCGTGCACTTGAGACCGCCTACACGCTATCGCTCGGCGAGCCGGAGGCGATGGCGGCACAAGCACGCGCCAACGCGTCGCGGCCGCTGCTCAAGGTCAAGATCGGTGGCGACAACGACATCGCCCGCATCCGCGCCGTCACCGAAGCGGCCCCCAACAGCCGCATCATCCTTGACGCCAATGAAGGCTGGACTGATGCCAATATCGTCGCGAACCTTGCCGCGGCAGCCGAACTCGGCATCGCACTCATCGAACAGCCGCTGCCAGCCGGCGCTGACCAGATCCTTGGCCGCATTGCGCGTCCGATTCCGATCTGCGCTGACGAGAGCGTTCACATCGCGGCCGATCTTGGCAAGCTCAAGGGCCTCTACGATGCGGTCAACATCAAGCTCGACAAATCGGGCGGGCTGACGGCCGCGCTTGAACTGCGCGATCAAGCGCGCGCCCTTGGCTTCAAGGTGATGGTCGGCTGCATGGTCGGCACGTCGCTCGCCATGGCGCCTGCTGTGCTGCTTGCCCAGGACGCCGAATTCGTCGACCTCGACGGCCCGCTGCTTCTGGCGCGCGACCGCTCGCCGCGGCTTATCTACGAGGGCTCAACGGTGTCGCCGCCCCTGCCCGAGCTTTGGGGCTGAGCGGGACGCCAGAACCACAAGCACGATCGCGCACGCAGCAACGACGGCCATGAAATAAAACCCGTCGACGCCGAACCGCTGGTAGAGCGGGCCTGAAAGCAGCGTCACGATCGCCATCGACATGCCATTGGCGAAATAGGCGACGCCTTGGGCCGCTCCGGTACGCTCTTCAGGCACCGACTCGGCAATCAGCTTCTGCACACCGATCAGCACCAGAGCTGTCGATACCGAATGCAGGCTCTGCACGGCGAAGAAGCCAGGGACACCTAGCCCGAGCGGCCAGATCAACGGATAGGCGACCCAGCGCACGATCGCGCCGATGCCGGCCAAAATCAGTACCGAGGCTGTGGATTTGGAGCCGAACAGGCGCGTGAAGAACATGAACATCACGATCTCGGTGACCACGCCCCAGCTCCAGAGCAGGCCGACGACGGTTTCGTTGATGCCGAGCGATTTCCAGTAGATCGACACGAAGCCGTAGAGAAAGCCGTGGCTGCCGATGATGACGCCGGTGCCGCCGGCCATTAGCAGGAAGTAACGGTTGAACAGCTTGGGCGCGGCCTGCTGCATGTCGGTCGCCGACAGCGGCGAGGCAAGTCTCGGCCGGCCGAGGCGCGGCGTGATGAACGACATCAGGAAGCAGCCGAGCAGGCCGATGGAGATAATTGCCGGCACGGCATCGGCCCCTGTCAGCGACAGGACAAAACCCGCGCCAAGACTGCCGGCCAGAAAGGCGATCGAGCCCCAGATGCGCATCGCGGCATAATCCGAACCGAAGCGGCGAACACCCGAGAGCGCCAGCGAATCGGCGATCGGCGAATGCGGCGTCCACACCACCGAAAGTGCGAGCGAAACCGCGAGCACGACGAGATAGGTCGGCTCCAGGAAGTAGCCGAGTGACAGCAGCAAAGCCGACGCCGCGAGGAAGATGAAGACGTTGGCGCGATCCTTGGCGCGATCAGCCATAGCAGCGATCAGCGGCGTGGTGATGACGCGCAGGAACATAGGCGCCGACAAAACGATGGCGATCTGCTCGGGGTCGAACCCTTTGGCTTCGAGCCACAGCGGGAAATATGGCAGGTGCACGCCCATCGGCACGAAAAGTGCCGCGAAAAGCAGTGAGATACGCAGTTCGAAGCGCTGCGGCTTGATCTGCTGTTCTGGCGTGAGTGGGGGAAGCTTCATGGCAGATATGCGGGTCCGGGCGCGACCCGAACCAAACAAGCCTCACCGATTTGCCTGACCCATTACCATGGGTGCCAGCCGCACGAAAGCCGCCGGGTCTGTCGAACAGAGCAAAGGTTGGACCACGCGCCTGATGCTGTGTCTGCCATGCGCCATCACCCCGACCACCGGACGTTCGTCTGCGCCGAGACGTTGCGCCCGCTTATGCACAGGCTGCGCTCCGCCAAGCGAATCGATTTCAGCGTGACCTGGGCCCTCTCGGCGGTGGCGCGAGACGTAATTGGAAACACACATGGCCAGTGTCCGCTCAGGCGGCCTTGTCGACCCGCTGGTCGACGACCATGGGAACGAAGGGTTCGTTGACGAGCTTGCCGGCCAGGACATGCGGCCAGCGCAGGATGACGAAGGTGCCGTCGAAGTTTTCGGCCACCGCCGTGCAGTTTTCGACCCAGTCGCCGGTGTTGATGTAGTCGATGCCGCCAAATTTTTCGATCACTGGGTGGTGAATGTGGCCGCAGATGACGCCGTCGACCTCCGAACGCCGCGCCTCGTCAGTCAGCACATCCTGGAAGGCGCCGATGAAGTTGACCGCCTTCTTGACCTTGACCTTGGCCCAGGCCGAGAACGACCAGTAGGGCATGCCAAAGGTGCGGCGGAAGCGTGCCACCAGGCGGTTGAGCGCCATGGCCGCGTCGTAGGCAAAGTCGCCGAGATAAGCGAGCCAGCGCGCGTTCTGCACCACGGCATCGAACTGATCGCCATGGATGACCAGGAAGCGCTTTCCGTCGGCGGCCTCATGGATGGCGCGGTCGGCAACGACGATGCCACCGAAATGCACGCCCTGGAACATGCGGGCGAACTCGTCGTGATTGCCGGCGATATAGGTGATCGCAGTGCCCTTGCGGGCCTGGCGCAGCAGTTTCTGCACGACATCGTTGTGCGCCTGCGGCCAATGCCATGCGCGGCGCAGACGCCAGCCGTCAACGATGTCGCCGACGAGATAGATGCTTTCGGCTTCGTGATGGCGCAGGAAGTCGATCAGATACTCGGCCTTCGCCGCCTTCGAACCGAGATGGACGTCGGAGATGAAAAGCGCTCGGAATCTGCGTGTGCTGGTGCCGGACATGGCATTTGACCCGTTGCTGTCGCGCTGGCTATGCCCAGATTCATGCAACAGGCGTATGACGGTTGCGGCAGCCGCCCCTTGGACATAGGGTGCGCCATCACCGACAGGAGACAGACATCATGGATCTCGGAATCCGGGGCAAGAAGGCCATCGTGTGCGCGTCGAGCCGTGGGCTCGGCAAGGGATGCGCGATCGCACTCGCCGAAGCGGGCTGCGAGCTCTTCGTCAATGGCCGCGACGCCGCAGCGCTCAGCCGCACGGCGACGGAGATCCGCCAGCGATTCGGCGTGAAGGTGACGGAAATCGTCGGCGACGTGTCCGATCCCGAGGTGCAGAAGGCGCTGTTCACCGCCTGCCCGTCTCCCGACATCCTGGTCAACAACAATGGCGGGCCGCCCTACCGCGATTTCCGCCAACTCGACCGCGCCAAGATCCTCGAAGGCGTGACCAACAACATGGTCACCCCGATCGAGCTGGTCAAAGCGGTGATCGACGGCATGGCCGAGCGCGGCTTCGGGCGCATCGTCAACATCACATCGCTGTCGGTCTACACGCCAATCCCCGGCCTCGACCTGTCGTCGGGGGCGCGCGCCGGTCTCACCGCCTTCCTGGCGGGTGTGGCGCGAACTGTCGCCGACCGCAACGTGACGATCAACAACATGCTGCCGGGCAAGCTCGACACCGACCGCCTGCGCGGACCGCATGAGCCGGGCAGCATCGAAGACCCGGCGCAAGGGGCGGCGAGACGCGCTAGATTGAGCGCTGAAATTCCGGCTGGCCGGCTTGGCACGCCGGAGGAATTCGGCCAGATCTGCGCCTTCCTGTGCTCGGTTCATGCCGGATACATGACCGGCCAGAACATTCCGGTCGACGGCGGGCTCTATGTCAGCTCGTTCTGAGCACCACCAAAGCTGAAACGACATCTCAGCAAATTACGTCAAGCGGTTGGAATGATTGCCATTCCAACAATTGAAAGTGATTCAACTGCCATCTAGCCGTTGACACCTCGAAAAATGCCAGGGTCGTGCTAATAACGGCCTTTGAAGCGGAATCTGTAAGGAGCGAAAAATGGCCGGGGACGACAAGAAGAAGGAAGCGCTCTCCGATCTCGATCAGGCCGCGCTCTTTTTCCACAAGTACCCGGTTCCCGGTAAGCTCGAAATCCAGGCGACCAAGCCGCTCGGCAACCAGCGCGACCTGGCGCTTGCCTATTCGCCCGGCGTCGCCGCGCCCTGCCTCGCCATCAAGGACGATCCCGAAACCGCCGCCGACTATACCGGCCGTGCCAATCTCGTTGCTGTGATCTCCAACGGCACCGCCGTGCTCGGTCTCGGCAATATCGGCCCGCTGGCATCCAAGCCGGTGATGGAAGGCAAGGCCGTCCTGTTCAAGAAGTTCGCCGGCATCGACGTCTTCGACATCGAGATCGACGCGCCCGAGATCGACCAGATGGTCAACACCATCTCGGCACTGGAGCCGACCTTCGGCGGCATCAACCTCGAAGACATCAAGGCGCCTGAGTGCTTCGACGTCGAAGAGCAGCTCAAGGCCAAGATGAGCATCCCGGTCTTCCATGACGACCAGCACGGCACCGCGATCATTGTCGCGGCCGCGGTGCTGAACGGCCTGGAGCTTGCCGGCAAGAACATCGAGGATATCAAGATCGTGACGTCCGGCGCGGGTGCGGCGGCGCTTGCCTGCCTCAACCTCCTGGTATCGCTTGGCGCCAAGGTCGAGAATATCTGGGTCACCGACCGCTTCGGCGTCGCCCACAAGGGCCGTGTCGAGGAAATGGACCGCTGGAAGGACCCTTACGTCAAGGACACCAACGCCCGCGTGCTGGGCGATGTCATCGGCGGTGCCGACGTATTCCTGGGCCTGTCCGCCGCCGGCGTGCTGAAGCCCGAACTGCTCAGCCAGATGGCCGAGAAGCCGCTGATCCTGGCACTCGCCAATCCAAAGCCTGAGATCATGCCGGAAGAGGCGCGAGCCGCCCGTCCCGACGCGATGATCTGTACTGGCCGGTCGGACTTCCCGAACCAGGTCAACAACGTGCTGTGCTTCCCCTACATCTTCCGTGGCGCGCTCGACTGTGGCGCGCGCGCAATCAACGAAGAAATGAAGATGGCCGCCGTGCGCGCGATCGCGGCGCTGGCGCGGGAAGAACCCTCCGACGTCGCCGCGCGCGCCTATTCCGGCGAAACGCCGACCTTCGGCCCTGATTTCCTGATCCCCTCGCCATTCGATCCCCGGTTGATCCTGCGGATCGCGCCGGCCGTGGCCAAGGCTGCCTGCGAAACCGGCGTGGCGACCCGCCCGATCACCGACTTCACCGCCTATGTCGACAAGCTCAGCCGCTTCGTCTTCCGCTCCGGCCTGGTGATGAAGCCGATCTTCTCCAATGCCAAGCAGGCAACCTCCAAGCGCGTCATCTACGCCGACGGCGAAGACGAGCGCGTGCTGCGCGCTGCCCAGGTGGTGCTGGAGGAAGGTTTGGCCAAGCCGATCCTGATCGGCCGTCCGCACGTCATCGAAGTGCGGCTCAAGCGCTACGGCCTGCGTATCCGTCCAGGGATCGACTTCGAGGTCATCAACCCCGAGGACGACCCGCGCTACCGCCACTATGTCGACCATCTGATCGACCTTGGTGGCCGCCAGGGCATCACGCCTGAGGCTGCACGCACCATGGTGCGCACCAACAACACGGTAATTGCGGCGATCGCGCTCAAGCGCGGCGACGCCGACGCCATGATCTGCGGGCTGGAGGGCCGTTTCGAGCGCCACCTGCGCAACGTCACGCTGATCGTGGGCGCCCGCGACGGCGTCAAGGACCGCGACCTGTCCGCACTGTCCATGCTGATCACGCAACGCGGCGTGCTGTTCTTCACCGACACCTATGTGACTGTCGACCCGACAGCCGAAGAGATCGCCGAGATGACGATGCTGGCGGCCGACGAAATCCGCCGCTTCGGCATCGAACCCAAGGCCGCGCTCTTGTCGCACTCGAACTTCGGCTCGCGCGATTCGCTGAGCGCTCAAAAGATGCGCGAAGCAGCAGCTATCCTGAAGCGCATCGCCCCTGAGTTGGCCAGCGACGGCGAAATGCACGGTGACTCCGCACTCTCCGAGGTGTTGCGCCAGCGCGTCTATCCACATTCGACGCTGAAGGGTGAAGCCAATCTGCTGGTCTTCCCCAATCTCGACGCCGCCAACATCGCGCTGACCACGGTCAAGACGATGATGGACGCGCTGCATGTCGGCCCGATCCTGCTCGGCACCGCCCAGCCAGCCCATATCCTGACGCCTTCCGTCACCTCGCGCGGGATCGTCAACATGACGGCATTGGCCGTAGTCGAGGCGTCGCAGCGGGCGCACGCGACGGCCTGATCTAAATCGAGGTTAGCCGCTTCCAGGCAAACGGTTAACCTCGTCGTCGCCAGAGTTGAGTCGACTCGCTAGGGAGAGGCATGTTCAGGCGCGRCGGAAGCGAAGTAAGGCGGGCAGGCTCGACCTGGTTGGCTGCGGTCGCCCTGGCAATCCTGACGAGCGGAACCTCGTTCGTCGCCTCGCCGCAATGCCTCCAACTGGAGACGGAACTCGCCCGCCTGCAGCCTCCCGGCAGTTTCGTGCAGTCGGACGAATTCGCGGCTGCCGCTAACACCCAGGAAGACCAGATCGACCTTGCCCGCATTAAGGCCTCGGATCTCGGCTGCGGCCGTGCCATTGCGGGCGACATGATTGCCGAATGCGCCGCCCTCAACGCCAAAATCGCCGAGATGGAAAACAATCTCGGCAATCTCGACCGACAGCCGGCGCGGCCGAACAAAAGCACGCGGCGCGAACGCATCCGCATTCTCGATGCGATGCAGCTGGCTGGCTGCAACGACCAGGACGACGGGCAAGAAGATGCTGCCACCGACACTGAACCGCTCGACGACCAGATCGGTGGTACGATCATTCGCGGCGGCAGTGCGCAAAGCCTGAGCCCCACCGAGAGCTATCCGCAGCACATCGTGATCAGCCGAAGCCAGGAACAAGCCATCGGCGAGTACCGCACGTTGTGTGTGCGAACTTGCGACGGATACTTCTTTCCCATGTCCAACGCTGCCGGTCTCCAGGATTTCCAGCGTGATGAGAAGAACTGCGAAGCGAGCTGCCCGGGAACTGAGATCGAGCTTTTCTATCACCTGAACGAAGGCCAGCCACAAGACAGCATGGTTTCGGCCCGTTCCGGCCAGCCCTATCGAAACCTGTCCACGGCTTACCGCTACAAACGGGTCGATCTGCCGCGTGTGCCGGCATGCGGCTGCAATGTGAGCCAGAACAGGAACTTTTCCGTCATCGCCGGTGAAGGACGCCCGGTCCCGAGCGCCCCACAGGCAAAGCCAGTGGAGGAAGTCCCCGCGACGATCGCGCCTCGGCCGGCGCCCGATCCCGACCGCAAGGTCAGGGCCGTCGGGCCAACGTTCCTTCCCGACCCACAAGCGGCAACAGGTCTGCGAGTTCCGGGCCCGACTCCAGCCCGGTGAGCGCAAGCCTGAGCGGCATGAACAACGCCTTGCCCTTGCGGCCCGTTGCTTTCTTCACCGCACCTGTCCAGTCCTTCCAGACATTGGCGTCCCATGGCTCTTCCGGCAAAAGGTCCAGCGCCTGACCGACGAATTCGCGGTCCTCGTCGGCGAGCTCGGCCACCGGCTGTGGCCCCTCGCGCAGAATGCGCCACCACGATGCTGCGTCTGACAGCCGATCGAGATTGCCGCGCACAGCCATCCAGAATGCCTCGGCATGCTCGCCACTGACGCCCAGTAACAGAAGCCTATCGCGCACCTCGGCAAATGACATGTGGTGCAGCAGCGCGCGGTTGAGGACTACCAGTTCGTCAGGATCGAATTTGGAGGCCGATTTGGAAGTCGCCGCCGGATCGAACTTTTCGGCAAGGTCGCCAAGATTGGTAACCGCCGTCACATTTTCGGATGTGCCGACCAGCACCGCCAGCGAAGCGACCGACATCGGCTCGATGCCGCTCTCGCGCAGGCTTTCGATCGACAATGCGCCGGTGCGCTTGGAGAGGCCCTCGCCAGAGGCGGTCGTCAACAAATTGTGGTGGCCGAACACCGGCGGCTCAGCACCGAGCGCGCGGAATAGAGCGATCTGCACGCCGGTATTGGTGACATGGTCGTCGCCGCGAATGACATGGCTGATCTCCATCTCGATGTCATCCACCACGGATGGCAGCGTATAGAGATATGTGCCGTCTTCGCGCACCAGAACCGGGTCGGAGAGCGACGCCAGGTCGACGGTCTCTTCGCCGCGAACCAGATCGCTCCAGTGGACCTCGGTACGCTCGGTTTCAAACGGGTTGGACTTGAAGTTCGGCAGCATGAACCGCCAATGCGCCTTGCGGCCGTCCTGCACATAGGCAGCACGCTCCTCATTGGTCAGCTTCAACGCCTCGCGGCCATAGACCGGCGGCAGGCCGCGTGTGCGGCGGACCTTGCGGCGCAGATCAAGCTCCTCTGGCGTTTCGTAACACGGATAGAGCACACCAGCCGCCCTGAGCTTGTCGACCGCAGCATCATAGCTGGCAAAGCGGCGCGACTGGTATTCGGTCTGGTCCGGGAAGATGCCAAGCCAATGCAGGTCGTACAAAATCGAGTCGGCGAATTCCTGACGCGAACGCTCGGCGTCGGTGTCGTCGAAGCGCTGGACGAAGCGCCCCTTGTGCTTGAGGGCGAACAGCCAATTGAACAGGGCCGTGCGCGTATTGCCGATGTGGATGCGGCCGGTTGGCGAAGGAGCGAAGCGAACTGTAACTGTCATCATTGGGGCGTAGCGGAAGGCTCGTTTGTTGACAAGTCAGCGCCACCGGACCCGCCTTTCAGAAACAACGCAAGCTCAGCTTGAATATGAGCCTACCAATGAGGGCCACAGCTGCCCGAAACTGACGAATGGGCCGCGATTTCTCGCGGCCCATAACTACTCAGACGAGCCCTTTGGTCAGCTCGAGCGCCTGACGTTCGAACAGGCGGCGGTAGATGCCGCCGTCGCGCCGGACCAGCGCTTCGTGGCGGCCTTCCTCGACGATCTCGCCGCGATCGAAGACCAGAAGGCGGTCGAGCGAACGCACGGTCGACAGCCGATGCGCGATGACCAGCGTCGTGCGACCGACCATCAGCCGTTCCATGGCCTCCTGGATCAGCACCTCCGATTCCGAATCAAGGCTCGACGTCGCCTCATCGAGAATCAGGATCGGCGCATCGGCCAGGAAGGCGCGGGCAATCGCAACACGCTGGCGCTCGCCACCCGACAGCTTGACGCCGCGCTCGCCGACCAGCGTGCCGTAACCCTTGGGCAGGCGCTGGATGAAATCATGCGCACTGGCAAGCTTTGCCGCATGCTCGATCTCGGCCTGCGTCGCGCCTGGCCGGGCATAGGCGATGTTTTCGGCCAACGAACGGTGAAACAGGATAGGTTCCTGCTGGACGATCGCGATCTGCGAACGCAAAGACGATTGTGTCGCCTTGGCGATGTCCTGCCCATCGATCGTGATCCGGCCTCCGCCGACATCGTAGAGCCGCTCGATCAATTTGACGAACGTCGTCTTGCCCGAGCCGGAGTGACCGACAAGACCGACGCGCTCGCCCGGCTTGATCGACACCGAGAAGTCCCGGTAGAGCGGCAGCGCGTGCGTGCCATAGTGGAACGTCACATTGTCGAACTCAATGCCGCCATCGCGGATCTGGATCGGCTTGGCGCCAGGACGATCAGCAACGCCGAGCGGCTGCCCCTGGATGTCGACAAGCTCCTCCATGTCGTTGACCGAGCGCTGCAGGTTGCGGATGTGCATGCCGACATCGCGCAGATAGCCCTGTAGCAGGAAGAACGAGGTCAAGACGAAAGCGATATCGCCGGCAGTTGCCTGCCCGTTGGACCACAACATCAGCGCAAAGCCGATGATTGCAGCCCGCAGCAGAACCAGAGTGACGTTTTGCGCCGTGCCGTTGATCGTACCACGCGCCCAGGTGCGCGCCGTGCGGTTGCGCCACTTGGCGATCACCTTGGCGAGCCGCCCTTCCTCGCGCTCCTCGGCGCCAAAAGCCTTGACCACCTGATTACAGCTGACGGCATCGGCCAAGGAACCGCCAAGGCGCGTGTCCCAACGGTTGGCAAGGCTTGCGGCCGGCGCGACAAAGCCCAACGACATCACCACCGTCTGGACGATGAAGATGATCGAGCCAGCGGCGATGATAAGACCCATCATCGGCCAGTGCCAGCCAAGCAGGATTGTCGAGCCAACCAGCATCGCGATGGACGGCAGAAGCGCCAGCAAAAGGGTGTCATTGAGCAGGTCGAGCGCCCACATGCCCCGCGTCACCTTGCGCACCGTCGATCCGGCAAAGCTGTTGGCGTGCCAGTCGGTCGAAAAGCGCTGAACGCGATGGAACGCGTTCTGGGCGATGTCGGACATCATCTTCAATGTCAGGTCGATGATGGCGATGAAGGTGATGTGGCGAAACACCAGCGAACCGGTCGCCAATGCGAGCAGCGTGAAGAACGCCGACAGGGCGGCGTTCCAGGCCACCTCGTTTGTCGCCGCACCACTTGCGACAGCGTCAATCAGCCGGCCCGCGAAGAGCGGCGTCAAGACGTCGGCCATGGTCGAGATGAGCACGGTCGCCGAAATCAAGACGATCCGCACCGGCTGACGGCGCCAGTGCTTGAAAGTGAAGCCTAATACGCTGCGAAAAGCACCGCCGCGCAGATCAATACGAAAACGAGCCATGATGCCATTGAGGCGCCGGAAGCCGACGCCGTCCCTAAAGAAAGATGTTCAAAGGTGCGACGAATAATTCTTGCTGAATCAGGAAGTCGCGATGCGGGGCGTCGGAAATACAGAACGCCGGAAGCTGTTCGCCGGGTCAGTGACCCCGGTTCGAACCTCGGGAGGACATGTCATATTCTGGCATTCAGACCTCCCTGCTAGTGGCCGCGAAGAGGTTGCTTATAACCGAGCATTTTTGCTTAGCCAAGCCCCACTCTGGACCGAAGCCTGTTGTGCCAGAAACGAAACGAAAAAACGGGCCACTTGCACAACAGATAAGTCCGTGCTTATCTCACAAACATGAATGAATTCGATGTTTTCCGAGCCCTGTCCGACCCGACTCGCCGCGCAGTTCTCGATCGTCTGATCGCTGGGGCAAGAAATGCCACCGAGTTGCGGGAAGGCTTGGAGATTTCCCAGCCGGCCGTTTCACAGCACATCGCCGTGCTGCGTAGTGCGGGCCTGGTCAACGAGGAACGTGCCGGCAGGCATGTGAACTACTCCGTCAATCCCGACGGATTGCGGCCGCTGTTCGACTGGCTGACCCGCTACCGCGCCTTCTGGCCGGAGCGTGTCGAGAGGCTGAAGACGCTGCTCAAGGAGATGGACCAATGATGGACGCCCGGCAGCAGGACGGAAGCGACGAAGACATCGTCGTCGAATGCGAACTCGAGGCCGCTCCGGAAAAGGTCTGGCGGGCGCTGACCGTGCCTGAGCTTGTCGCGACATGGCTGGATGTTCCGGCAGTTGAAATCGGTGACCGTGACGAGGCTGGACCGGCCTATCGGATCGTCGAGGCCCTGCCCTATTCCCGCGTGCGCTACGCCTGGAGCGATAAGGCAACGACCGAACCGGAAAGCTTCGTCACCTTCGACCTGTCGCTGAACCCTGATGGCGGAACCTCGTTCCGCCTGACCCACAGCGTTGACGCTGGGCGAAGCGTCATGGCTCCTGCAAATTCGAACAGCCCACCGCTGATGCGCCTCGCCGCCTAAGCCCAAAAACACACCAATGATGGAAAGGATTTCGCGCATGCGCGACACGATGCAACTCGTCCCTATGGTGGTGGAGCAGTCGCCACGCGGCGAACGCTCATTCGACATCTTTTCCCGGCTTTTGCGTGAGCGGATTGTCTTCCTCAACGGCGAGGTCGATGACAACTCGGCTTCGCTCATCTGCGCCCAATTTCTGTTTCTGGAATCCGAAAACCCGAACCGCGAAATCTCGTTCTACATCAACTCGCCCGGCGGTATGGTGACGAGCGGCTTTGCCATCTACGACACGATGCGCTTCATCAGCAGCCCGGTTTCCACGCTGTGCATGGGCACGGCGGGGTCCATGGCTTCCTTCCTGCTCGCAGCCGGCGAGCCGGGCCGACGCATCGCTTTGCCCAATGCGAGTGTAGTCCTGCACCAGCCACTAGGCGGCTTTCGCGGCCAGGCTTCCGACATCGAACGCCACGCCGAGGACATCATCAAGCTCAAGCGTCGGATGACGCGCCTTTACGCCGAGCATTGCGGCCGGACGGAGGAGGAAGTGACACGCGTGCTCGACCGCGATTTCTTCTTCACCGCAGACGAAGCCAAGGAGTGGGGACTGGTCGACCACGTCTATGACCGCCGCAAGACCGTCGAAAGCTTTTCGGCAAAGTAAGCTGGTTCCCCTCAAGCTTCGACAGGCACAGCCGAGACCTGGCTTCGCGCGCGCACCCGGCGCGAAGCCAGCAGCAGGACAAATGAAATGGCAAAGCAGTAAAGCCCCATGGCCACGATCTGGCCGGGATAGCTCGTTCCGCCGTCGATCAGGAACCCGGTCAGGCCCGGCCCGATTGCAGAGGCGAACACCCCAGCGGCGACGATCAGCGCCCTGATCGAGCCAAGGTGCTTGAGGCCATAGACTTCGGGCCAGACCACACCGAACAACGTCGTCGACAGACCGTTCGAAACGCCGAGCAGCGCCATGAAGCCAAAGGCACCCCATTGCTCGTCGACGAGGCCCAGCAACAAGCAGGCGAAGCCCAAGGGCAGCAATACGAAAGGCAGCAGCGATACGCCGGAAAAACGGTCGATCAGCTGGCCGACGATCAGCGTGAAGGCGGCATTGACCACCGCCGTCACCACAAAGGACGAAGCAAAGACTTCGAGCGACCAGCCCCGCAGTTCCACCAAATAGACCTGATGGAAAAACAAGGTCGTCACGATCAAGCCTGGCACCATGACGCCGAGCAGCAACAGGTAGAAAATTGGATCGCGGACCACTTCGGCCCGCGTCCAGTCGCGCGCATCGATCCGGCGCGCCACAGGATCCGACGAGCGCGGCTTTCGGTCTGTAGCCACCAGCAACGCGATTGCCGGCACCGCGATCAACGCCAGAGCTGCGGCCGCCAGCAGCCAGCCGTTGCGCCAGCCAACCGAGGTGGCGAGCAGCACAAAACCCATCGGGATGATCGCATCGCCCGCGTTATGCCCAAGAATGACTGTCGAAAGCGCCCGCCCCCTTTGGGCCGAAAACCAGCGCGAGGTCGCGGTGTAGGCTGAATGCACCATCATGCCCTGGCCAAACAGGCGCAGGAGATAGATGGTCACAAACAGCAGGACGAGGTGCTGGGACAGCGCCATTGACGCGCTTGCAAGCGCCAGCATCGGAACAACGAACAGCACCACCTTCTGCACGCTGTAGCGGTCGACGATCTGGCCAAGCCGAGGCAAGCTCAACGCGCTGGCGAGCGTCGCGAACATGTAAAGCGTGCCGAATTCGCCATGCGACAGCCCATAATCGCGGCGGATGTCGCCGGCCGACAGCGCGATGAACGATGTCATGCCGAACGTCGAAAAGAAGGTGAGCAAAAACCCGCTGGCGAGCCAGCGCGGATTGTCGCGGACGAAGGCTACGTACGACATGTGCTTTATTCGCGGGTGGCCGGCTGCCGCGCCAGGCGCATGTACATGCCGTCGCTCGAAACCTCGAATCCGAACTTGTTGTACAAAGTATGCGCGTCGCTGGTGCGCAGGCTCCAGCCTGTGACAGTCGCAAGGTCGGGGTGATCGAGCAGCGCCTGCATCAGCTTCTTGCCGATGCCCGAACCGCGATGTTCCGGCCAGACGATGACGTCGCACACATAGGCAAAGCAGGCATAGTCGGTGACCGCGCGGGCAAAGCCTACTTGCAGCCCGTCTAAATAGGCACCCAAGCAGAGCGAGTTTTCAAAGGCGCGGCGATTGAGATCGTCGTTCCGCTGCGCCCCCCAATAGCTCGCCTTGATGACTTCTGACGTCCTGCCGAAATCGATACGCGACAGGTCAAAGCTGATCTCGACCGCAGTCATAGGCCGTTCCTTCCGGCGGACGCTACCGCACGATGCTGGCTCAGAGTCTTATCCGCGATCCCTGAATCTGTTCGTGATCGGGTAGCGCCGGTCGCGACCGAAATTCTTCTTGGTGATCTTCACGCCCGGTGCCGCTTGCCGACGCTTGTATTCGGCGATGTAGAGCAGATGCTCGATACGGTGGACGGTGTCACGGTCGTGGCCACGCGCCACGATCTCGTCGACGCCCATTTCGTTTTCGACCAGGCATTCCAGGATATCGTCGAGCGCCGGATAGGGCGGCAGCGAATCCTGGTCGGTCTGGTTGGGCCTGAGTTCCGCCGACGGCGCCTTGTCGATGATGTTCTGTGGGATAACGATGCCCGAAGGGCCGAGCGCGCCGGGCGGCACGTGCGTATTGCGCCAGCGCGACAGCGCATAGACCTGCATCTTGTAGAGGTCCTTGATCGGGTTGAAGCCGCCATTCATGTCGCCGTAAAGCGTGGCATAGCCAACCGACATCTCGCTCTTGTTGCCGGTGGTCACCACCATCGAACCGAACTTGTTGGACACCGCCATCAGGATCGTGCCGCGCGCGCGGCTCTGCAGGTTCTCCTCGGTGATGCCCTCTTCGGTGCCCTCGAACAGTTGTGTCAGTGCATGCGAGAAGCCGTCGACCGGCTCATGGATCGGCACGATATCGTAGCGGCAGCCGAGTGCGCGGGCACAATCTTCCGCATCCTTCAGCGAGTCGCCCGAGGTGTAGCGATAGGGCATCATGATCGCCCTGAGCCGCTCTTCGCCGAGCGCGTCGACGGCAAGCGCCGCACAGATCGCCGAATCGATGCCTCCAGAAAGGCCGAGCACGACGTTCTTGAAGCCGTTCTTGTTGACGTAGTCGCGCAGGCCCAGCATGCAGGCGCGGTAGTCGGCCTCTTCGCGCTCGGGGATCTTCGACATCGGGCCTTCGACACAGGCCCAGCCTTCGCTTGCACCATTTTGCGCGCCCGCGGCGTCACGGTTTCTCATCCATGTCGTGATCACCACCGCCTCTTCGAACTGGCTCATCTGGAAAGCCAGTGAATGGTCGGCATTGATCGCAAACGAGGCGCCGTCGAAGACCAGTTCGTCCTGGCCACCTAGCTGATTGGCATAAAGCAGCGGCAGGCCGCTTTCGATGACCTGGCGGATCGCCACCTGGTGGCGGACATCCATCTTGGCGCGGTAGTAGGGCGAGCCATTGGGCACAAGCAGGATCTCGGCGCCACTTTCGGCCAGAGTCTCGCAAACGCCGAGTTCGCCCCAGATGTCCTCGCAGATCGGGATACCGAGGCGCACGCCACGGAAATTGACTGGTCCGGGCATGTCGGGACCCGGCTGAAAGACCCGCTTTTCGTCAAACTCGCCATAGTTGGGCAGGTCGACCTTGAAACGCTCGGCAATTACCTTGCCCCCATCGGCGACGATGATCGCGTTGTGCACCCCGCTTTTGCGCTTGACCGGCACGCCGATGATGACGCCGGGACCATTGTCAGCCGTGTCCTTGGCAAACTCGTCGGCGGCGCGCTCGCAGGCCGCAAGGAAGGCCGGCTTGAGTACCAGATCCTCCGGCGGATAGCCGGCCAGGAAGAGTTCGGTGAACAGAACCAGATCGGCACCTTGGCGCGCCGCGTCCGCCCTCGCCTCGCGCGCTTTGGCAAGGTTGCCTGAGATATCGCCGACTGTCGGGTTAAGCTGGGCGACAGCGATGCGGAGGACATCGGGAATGGTTTTTTTCGTCATGTCAGCGATTTAGCCTGCGTATCTGTGTCGGGCAATGCCGTTCGATTGGACCATCATTCGCCCATATAGGAGCGCAGTTCGTCGGCCGAGTGATTGACGCCGATCGACATCGACAAAATGCGCGAAATATGTGCCCGTGGCAGCTTGGTCTTCGCCACCCACTCATTGATCTGGGCCTGCACTTTGGCGAGATCCTTCTTGGAAGTAGCGCTTGCGGCGATGTCGAGCCCGGCGTCGCGCAATGCCAAAATCATGTCCTGCGACATGATGAAGGTATCCCATCCAAGCCAGCGCAACAGATACTGGCCGGTGTTGCCGCCAAGCCGGCTGCCGTGCTTGCCGAGATAGGCTGTGAGGCCGATTTGATCGTCGGCAGGCCATGCAGCCAGGAATTTACCGAAGCCGCCATGCTCCTTCGACACTTGTTCGACGAAGGCCGCGTTGTCGCGCACCGACCTGATCTTTTGCGGATTGCGCACGATGCGTTTGTCGGAGGCAAGGTCGTGCCAGAAATCGTCTGGTTGAAACAGCAGGCGTTTCGGCTCGAAGCCGAGGAACGCTTCCTCGAAACCCGGCCATTTCTGTTCGATCACGCGCCAGACAAAGCCTGCAGCAAAGACGCGTTCGGCCATGGTGGAGAGAACACGATCGTCGGTGACCTTGGCGAGTTTTGCATTGTCGGACGCAGGGCTGAGTAGCGACATCAGTACGGCATCGCCGCCCTTGCGCTCGGCCGCACGCGCCCTGATCTTCGCAAAATCCGCCATCGATCTTCCCTCCTCGCCGCGTGCGATGCGATATCCATCATCTTCGTATATGGATATGCGGCTGCCAAGCTTGYGCCTTTATTGCGGAGTGGAAGAGGAGCCCCTCGCGGAACCGGCAGGCCGCGCGTGACGCATCGACGGCGCAAGATTATGCGGTAAACCTCAAGGCCGAGACCAGGATCATGGCGCTGCACGAAAAACGCAACGAAAACCGTTTCCAGGAGATCATCCTGTTGCGCGAACAGGTCCGCGAACACGCCGAGCCGATACGACGCATGGCTCCCAGCTAATGATGGACACCGTCCACTACCTCGTTGAGCGCTTTGGACTGCTTGCCGTTTTCATCGGCTGCATGGCCGAAGGTGAAAGCGTGGCAATCCTCGGCGGCTTCTTCGCTCACCAGCAGATATTCGCGCCGTGGCAAGTATTGACCGTCGCATCCGCCGGCGCCTTTTTGGGCGACACGCTGTTCTTTGTCCTTGGCCGACGGTTTTCCGGCCATAAATGGGTGCGTCTGCTCAGGCGTCGGCCCGGCTTCAGCCATGCCTACAGAATGGTCCAGGCCCACCCCAATCTCTTCGTTCTGGCCAACCGCTACATCTATGGCATGCGCATCGCCGGCGGCATCGCCGCCGGCCTGTCGCGCATTCCGGTCATGCTCTTTCTCGCCCTCAACGCGCTATCGGCGCTGGTCTGGGCAGCATTGTTCGTCAGCCTTGGCTATGTCTTCGGCCTCGGCGCCGAGCATATCATCGGCGACACGCTGAAGGGTCACCATCGCTTGCTCATAGGTCTGGGTATCGGCGTGGCCGTAGCGATCGCCGGATGGCTTCTCGCCCATCATGTTGCGAAGAAAGAGCCGCGCGAATAGGTATCAGCCGACGCCGAGCTCGCGGTCTCCCCGATCGAGAATGAGCGGAATGATCAGGTCCTCCTCATCGTCGAGATGGCGGGTCAACATCGCGACCAGCCGCGCATTCTCATCGGCATAGGCGTCGGCGGCAAAGCGCTGCTTGTCTTCGCTTTCTTGCAGTGCACGGAGAAAGGCGTTCGCCGTCTCAGCGTTGCGCTCCAGCGCATCATGAATGAGGTGATGGTCGGCATCGAGGATATCGAAACCGCGTTTCAACCGCTTCTCGGCATTGGCGAAGGCCGGGAAATAATGCTGGTCCTCGACATTGTGGTGGCCGTCGAGATTACCGAGGAAGAAGTTGAGCCGCGGCGCGAACCAGCGCGCGAACTCAGGCGCGTCGAGCCTGCCCTCGCGATAATCGCCAATACCACCAGTCAGTGTCCCGCCGAGTTCTCGGAACATGTCATGGCGCTGCAACCACATCGACGCCATGCCGTGCACATTGTCGTGGGCGCGCCAGTCTTCGCGCGGATATTGCTCGACCAGCCAGCGCAGATCTTCCGGCAGACCGTCGCGCGCTTCGAGATGATGAGTGTTGGCCATGTCAGCCATGCGGGTCTCCTTTGGTGACCGCATATGGGGACGCACTCGTCAGATCGGAAGACCAAGCGCGCGCTCGACAATGGCAAAGCCCCAGAAGCCGAGAACGAGGACAATCGAGATCAGCACCGCGAGCGAGCCGCAGTCCTTGGCCAGCTGGATGTCGATGTTGAATTCGCGGCTGACGGCATCGCAAGCCGCCTCAATGCCGGTGTTGAGCACTTCGACGGTGATCAAAAAAAGGATCGAACCGATCAGCAGCGCGTAACCGCTCCAGGTGCCGGCGACGAACCAGCCGATCGGCAATGCTGCGATCAGCAGCATGATCTCCTGCTGGAATGCCGCTTCGGTGCGGATGAGCCGCGAGAACGCGCGCACCGAATTCTGGAAAGCCTTGACCAGCCGCTCCATGGAATGCCCTTTCAAATCTTCGAAAGGGCATCATGTAGCGGCTCAGCGGTCAGTCGAACAGATAAGAATCGTTGGCAAAGAAGCCGTGGTCGACCGAATCGTGCACCCGGCGCCCCTTGGCACCCTCACCCGCCGCACCATAGGCAAAGAAGATCGGCATCAGGTGCTCGTCGGTCGGATGGTTATCTCCAGGGAACGGCGCCTTGGCCCGCCAATCTAGCACTGCTGCGGCATCGCCTGAGCCAAGCTTGTCGGCGAACCAGTCGGTGAATGCCTGAACCTTTCCGGCAAGCGCCGGATCGGGTTCCGCTCCATGCCGCAACCTGCTGAAATAAGCCCGCAGATTGTGCGTGATATGGCCTGAGCCGATCAACAGCACGCCGTCGTCGCGCAACGGCGCCAATGCCTTGCCGATGGCATAGTGCCATGCGGCGTCGCGATTGGGGTCGATCGACACCTGGACGATCGGAATGTCGGCATCGGGAAACGCCAGCTTCATCGGCGTCCAGCTGCCATGGTCGTAACCACGCTTTTCATAGGTATGCGGCTTGAGGCCAGCTGCATCCAGCATGCCGAAAACCTTGGCGGCGAGCGCAGGTTCTCCCGACGCCGGATAAACCATTTTGTACAATTCCGGAGCAAAGCCACCGAAATCATAGATCATGCCAGGCTTGGGATCAGTCACTACGGCAACGCCGTCGGTCTCGAAATGCGCAGATACGATGACGATGGCCTTGGGCTTCGGCATCAGCTGCGAGACAGTTTCGAGATAGTGGCGCGCCGGCGTCTCGGCCAAAACGATATCGGGGCCGCCATGCGAAATGAAAAGGGTGGGCAACGAGCTCATGTTCTTTCTCCTTGCCTGGAATATATGCTTTGTCGACCGCATAGAGCAGACCGCTGCTAAGCGACGAAGCGTTCACAATTTGAGGACGAGATCGGGACCTTTGTTCAATACTGCACACGGCGATGTCGGGCGTCGACGGCAGTGCGCGAGGATTTGCGACATTCGGCGCTCCGGCCCATGCATGCTACAGCTGGCACAGTGAAAAATACACCCTGTGGTAGAAAAATGACCGTGACAGCGCTGCAAATTAAGGAAACCTTAGCCAGCCTAAATTAGATATCAACACAAGCGAGGTGCGCAGAGGGGACCTGCGCCATTGCAAACTTTCTCTTTCACGCCGCTCGCACCCCCGACCGGTTGCCCGCCAGCTTCTCGCCGGCGCGCCGCCGGCCGTTTGGCCAACTGAAACGGGACAAAAATGCACTCCGCAGCCGCCCCGACAGACCGAGGCAACAATATTGCGAGCACTGTCGTGGCAACCATGGGCCAGATGGGCGTGATTGGGTTGCCTCGCAATTACGAGATCTTCTACGAGGCGCTCACCGGAACGAACCCGGCGCTCAGCCTCGAGGTCATAGCCCTCGGCAATCGCCCCTCTCAGGAGCAGCTCGATCTGGTTGGCCAGAAGTTCTTCGCTCAGAATCACGGCCAGGGAATCGTCGAGCACGCACGTGAAGTGCTTGCCCGCGAACTCGAAGGCGTGGCAAGCCTGCTGCGCAACGAGCGCACCCACTTGGAGCGCTATGGCAAGGTGCTCGACGAGACATCGAGCGGGCTGAACAGCCGCACTGCCATGTCGCAGGAACTGCTACAAAAGATCGTTGGCGTCATGTCGGTGGCAACTGCGTCTACCATCGACCACGGCAAGCAAGTGGCCAGCACGCTCAGCGACAAGTCAAGCGAACTCGAAAGCGTCAAATCGAAGCTCGAAGAGTACAAGAAGCTCGCTGATACCGATCCCCTCACCCACATCTGGAATCGTCGTGCCTTCGACCGGCGGATCGCCAAGATCTATAACGATARCAAGGGCATCCTGTTCAGTGCCCTAATCCTTGCAGATATCGACCGCTTCAAGGACATCAACGACCGGCACGGCCATCCGGTCGGCGACAAGATCCTGCGCATCATCGCCAGCATCTTCCAGTCCAGCGTTCATCGCGACATGTTCGTGGCCCGCACCGGCGGCGAGGAGTTCGCGCTGATCGTCGAGGGCACCACTGAGGAAGCCACCTACGAGATCGCCGACCGCGTTCGCCTGCTGG
This sequence comes from Aminobacter sp. P4_D5, assembly GCF_056401815.1. Lineage (NCBI taxonomy): Bacteria > Pseudomonadati > Pseudomonadota > Alphaproteobacteria > Hyphomicrobiales > Phyllobacteriaceae > Aminobacter > Aminobacter sp. P4_D5. Next base: position 62,527 of record NZ_JBFUIP010000008.1, read on the forward strand.
TTGCGCAGACGCAACTCAAGGAAATTCAGCCGGGCGTGAATTGCGGCCAGGTGACGGTTTCGATGGGCGTGTGCATGGCATCCGACGCCGAGAGTGCGGAAGACCTCTATGCCAAGGCTGACCGCGCGCTCTACCGATCCAAGCTGATCGGCCGCAACCGCGTCACCCGCTACTCGACGATCGCCGAACGCCAGGGCAAGAACTGGATGCTTTACAAGAAGGATTGACGCGAGGCTCGCCTTCGCCACGCCCATCTCTTTCCATAGGAATGTTTCTGGACTATATTTGCCAGAGAAATGGAGAGTTCGATGCGAAGTCATCCAGGATCAGAGACGGCCACAGCGCCCGGCACAGTCATCACCAAGGCGACCTTGCGCGCAGCCGACCTGCTTGGCATCACCGCCAAGGTGCTTTCCTCCATCATCGGCGTGTCCGAAGCCACAGTCTCGCGCATGCGCAAGCAGGAATTCGCGCTGGACGCCGGGAGCAAACCGTTTGAGCTCGCTGTGCTGTTTGTCCGCCTGTTTCGCTCGCTCGACGCGATTGTTGGCGGCGACGAACCGATAGCCCGTGAATGGCTGCGCAACGAAAATACGGCACTTGGTGCTGTGCCGCTCGAAAAAATCGTGACCATAGCCGGGCTTGTCGATGTCATTGCCTATCTGGACGCCCGCCGCGCTCTCATCTGAGGCGCGCTCCCTCGACGGCCGCTGCTGGCGGCTGGTCGAGGCACAACACCGTGTCTCCACCTTGAAGCTCGTCGATGACCTCGATGAGCAAGCAGCTCTCGAAGAACTGATCGAGGCGACCAAGCCGGTCGTCCCGCTCGAATGCCGGCACCTGCATTATCTCCTGGCAACGCCGTTCCGCTACGGCTCGAACTATCCCAGCGGTTCGCGTTTCCGCCGCGCCGGCAAGACACTCGGCGTCTACTACGCGGCAGAGACGGTGGAAACCGCGGTTTCGGAAATGGCCTTTTACCGGCTGCTGTTCTTTTCGGAGTCGCCCGATACACCCTGGCCGAGCGACGCAGCCGAATACACCGCGTTTTCAGCAGCCATCAAAACACCTCGTGCCACCGACCTGACCGTTCCGCCACTTGCTCAGGACGCAACAGCCTGGACGCATCCGACCGACTATTCAGCCTGCCAGCAACTGGCCGATACGGCCCGCGAGGCCGGCTGCGAGGCAATCCGCTACCACTCTGTGCGCGACCCCGTCGGCGGTGCCAATGTCGCATTGCTCACCTGCCGGGTCTTTGCAAAACCCGCACCCGTGGAGCGCCAGACCTGGCGCATTCGCCTCGGCCAGTCCGGCGTCCAGGCCATCTGCGAATACCCCGAAATCCGTATCGGCTTTGACCGAACGACCTTCGCGGCCGATCCACGCCTTCAGCGCATGCGCTGGCAGCGGAATTGAAAAAGGCGCCGATCGAAACCGGCGCCTTCTTGATTCATTGAACCCGGTTTGCGGATCAGGCGTTGACGGCTTTCTTCGCCGGCGTCGGCGCGCTCTTGCGGAGCAGTTCCGAAACCAGGAAAGCGAGCTCGATCGCCTGGTCGGCGTTGAGACGCGGGTCGCAATGGGTGTGGTAGCGATCCTGCAGCTCTTCCGCCAAAATGGCGCGGGCGCCGCCGGTGCATTCCGTCACATTGTTGCCGGTCATCTCGACATGGATGCCGCCTGGGTGCGTGCCCTCGGAGCGGTGGATGTCGAAGAAGCTCTGCACTTCGCTTAGGATACGGTCGAAAGGCCGCGTCTTGTAGCCGGCAGCGGTGATCGTGTTGCCGTGCATCGGGTCGCACGACCAAACGACCTTGCGGCCTTCCTTCTCGACGGCCCGGATCAGCTTCGGCAGGTGATCGCCAACCTTGTCGTGGCCGAAGCGCGCGATAAGGGTCAGACGGCCGGCCTCGTTTTCCGGGTTGAGGAGGTCGATCAGCTTCAGCAGGCTGTCAGGCGTCAGCGACGGACCGCATTTGAGACCGAGCGGATTCTTGACGCCACGGCAGTACTCGACATGGGCATGATCGGGCTGGCGCGTACGGTCGCCGATCCAGATCATGTGGCCGGACGTCGCGTACCAGTCGCCCGAGGTCGAGTCGACACGGGTCAGCGCCTGCTCGTAGCCAAGCAGCAGTGCCTCATGGCTGGTGTAGAAATCGGTCTCGCGCAGCGCGTAGTTGGTCTCGGACGTGATGCCGACCGCACGCATGAAATCCATGGTCTCGGTGATGCGGTTGGCCAGTGCCTCGTAGCGCTCGCCCTGCGGGCTGTTCGACACAAAGCCGAGCATCCACTGATGCACGTTCTCAAGGCTGGCATAGCCACCCTGAGCGAAGGCGCGCAGAAGGTTCAGCGTCGCAGCCGACTGCCGGTAAGCCATCTCCTGGCGCGCCGGATCGGGCACGCGCGACTTCTCGTCGAAGGCAGGGCCGTTGATGATGTCGCCGCGGTAGCTCGGCAGCGTCACATCGCCCTTGGTCTCGTTGTCGGACGAACGCGGCTTGGCGAACTGGCCGGCGATGCGGCCAACCTTCACCACCGGCTGCGCGCCGGCGAAGGTCAGCACGACCGACATCTGGAGGAAGACGCGGAAGAAATCGCGGATGTTGTCGGCGCCATGTTCGGCAAAGCTTTCGGCGCAATCGCCGCCCTGGAGCAGGAAGGCTTCGCCATTGGCGACGGCAGCAAGCTGCTTCTTCAGCTTGCGCGCCTCACCTGCAAAAACCAAGGGGGGAAAGGTTGCGAGACGGGCTTCCGTTTCTGCGAGCGCCGCAAAGTCCGGATAAGCCGGGACCTGCTGGATCGGCATGCTTCTCCAGGAATTCGGTGACCATTTCGTCATGTTCGCACCTAAAAAGTTCGCTAACGGGCACCTCACCCGCGCCATAGCCCGCCATTGCGGGAACGCGGCTCCTTACACGATGAGGAGCCCCTAATCTACCCCGGAACATGCCCGAGATCGAACGTTTCCCTGCGGAAGGTTCCAGGAGGCCGCAGCGTCAACTGTCGACGCGCGCGCCGTCCTTCACCAGATAGGTCGGCTTGTACATCGTTACCAGTTCTTCGGCGGCCGTGGGGTGCACCGCCATGGTACGATCGAAGTCGTCCTTGGTCAGTCCCGCCTTGAGCGTGATGCCCAGCAGCTGCGCCATTTCGCCGGCGTCGGGGCCGAGCACATGAGCGCCAAGCACAAGCCGCGTGTCACCGTCGACAACCAGCTTCATCAGCATCTTTTCCAGGCGTCCCGAAAGCGTGTGGCGCATCGGGCGGAAGCTGGTGCGGTAGATTTCGAGATGCCTGAAGCGCTTGGCCGCATCGTCTTCGGACAGGCCTACTGTGCCGATCTCGGGCTGCGAAAACACGGCGGTCGCCACGCAATCGTGATCAGGCTCGGTCGGATTGTTCCTGAACGCCGTTTCAACGAAACACATAGCCTCATGGATCGCGACAGGCGTGAGCTGGACGCGATTGGTGACGTCGCCGACTGCCCAGATATTCTCGACGTTGGTCCGCGACAGACGGTCAACGACTATCGCGCCTGCCCTGTCCATCGCCACGCCGGCAGCTTCGAGGCCGAGGTTTTCGGTGTTGGGCGTGCGGCCGATGGCCAAAAGCACCTGGTCGACAGTCAGCGACTGGCCTGAGCTGAGCTTGACATCGAGCCGACCGTCGCTGCGCTTGACCACTTCCTGCGAAACGGAATGCAGCAGGATCTTGATGCCTTTCTGCTCCATCGTCTCATGCAAGGTGCGCCTGAGGTCCATGTCGAAGCGGCTAAGGATTTCCTTGCCGCGATAGACCAGGGTCGTTTCAACGCCGAGCCCGTGGAAGATGTTGGCGAATTCGACGGCGATGTAGCCGCCGCCTTCGATCATGATCGCCTTGGGCAGAACAGGAAGATCGAAGACCTCGTTGGAATAGATGCAATGTTCATGCCCCGGCAGTGCCGGGTGCGCAGCGGCCCGTCCACCGGTGGCGATCAGGATCTGGTCAGCGGTCACAGTGCGGTTTTCCGCCTCGATCCGGATGGTGTGGCTGTCAACGAGAACGGCCCGCGACTGGATCGTTTCGCCGCCAGAGCCTTCGACATTGCGCTTGTAGATCGCCTCAAGCCGCGAAATCTCGCGCTCCTTGTTGGCGACCAGCGTGCCCCAGTCGAACTTGGCTTCGCCAACGGTCCAGCCATAGCCGGCAGCGTCTTCGAAATGCTCGGGGAACTGCGAGGCGTAGACATAGAGCTTCTTGGGCACGCAACCGCGAATGACGCAGGTGCCGCCGAAACGGAACTCTTCGGCCAATGCAACGCGTTTGCCCAGGGCCGCTGCAACGCGCGCGGCGCGCACGCCGCCCGAGCCGCCGCCGATGACGAAGAGATCGTAGTCGTACTGGGCCATGATGTCCTTCCTGCGGTTAGAGCAGCGCACGCGCGATGGCGCGCAAAGGTCGCTCTAAGTCTTTGAAACTGCGCATCGCCTTGGATGCGATGTGGTTGGGGCACAGGTAGTGGCAGCAGCGCCAAAAGAAAAGCCCGGCAATTGCCGGGCTCCTGGATCGTGACCGTTGGTCGCGGCTGATCAGTTCTTGGGTGCGGCCGGTGCAGCGCCTTCAGCAGGGGCCGCGCCGTCCGTTACAGCCGGGGCCGCGGTGCCCATGACTGCCTTCAGCTGCTCGCCAACCTGCTCGGAGAGATCACGGGCGATGCCGTTCTGCCAGATCTCAGCGGCCTTGACCAATTCACGCGAGGCGATCGGACCATTCTCGATCAGCTTCTTGCCAGCTTCGGAATTGTAGAAGGCAGCAATGTCGGTGAGGTTCTGCTCGGAAAACGCCTTGGCATAAGCAAGTGCCGACTCACGCTCCAGGTCGGCGCGGCGGGAGGCCATGGCCAGCGTCTTTTCATCGACGGTCTTGGTGATCACTTCCTGCATGTCGGGGTTCTGCTGGATAAGCTGCTGCTTAAGGGCAGCGGCAGCCTGCGGCAGGATCGCATCAAAGCTGTCGGTCGCGTGGATCGCAGCAATCGCCGCGTGCGCTGCCTTGATGTGGGATTCGCCGATTTCCTGGGCCTGGGCCGAGAATGCGACGGCCGCGAATGCCGAAGCCGCCACCATGACGGAGAAGCGGCGAAGCCGGTTTGTCAAAATCATGATGAATAGAACTCCTGTTTAGCGGGTCGGATGGACGGTTCTGACACCATCCGAGCCGGCGATGACGGCAACGGTGGCCAGACCCAGAAAGAGACCGTGCTCCACCACGCCGGGGATGGCGTGCAGGGCATCGGAAAGCGCTCTTGTATCGGGAATGCGGCCAAAAGATGCATCGATAATGAAATGTCCACCGTCGGTTACGAAGGCCTCGCCGCCGACTTTACGCAGCACGAGCGGCCCCGAAAGACCAAGCTTCGCAGCCGCCTTGCCAATGGCGATTTCGGTGGCCTTGAGGCCGAACGGATTGACCTCGATCGGCAGTGGGAAACGACCAAGCGTGTCGACCAGCTTGGTCTCGTCGGCAATGACGACCATGCGCGCCGAGGCGGCAGCCACGATCTTTTCGCGCAGCAGCGCACCGCCACCGCCCTTTACGAGCGTCAGGGCGGGATCGATCTCGTCGGCACCGTCGATGGTCAGGTCGAGTTCGGGCGTCTCCTCAAGCGTCGACAGCGGCACCGATAGTTCGCGGCAAAGCGCAGCTGTGCGCTCCGACGTCGGCACGCCGATGACCTGCATGCCGGCGGCAACCTTCGCGGCCAACAGTCTGACGAACTCCTCAGCCGTCGAACCGGTCCCGATGCCGAGGCGCATTCCGCTCTCGACATAGCCCAAGGCGGCGCGTGCCGCCTCGATTTTCAAAGCCTTGGCATCCATGATTGTTCGCAAAATCCTCGAATATCAGGCTTGGCTCCTACCATTTTTGCCCGTTGGGTCAAAGGCTTTATGACCTCCGGCTTGCGCCATGGCAGGCCCGGGGCTATCGCCTCTGCGACGTATAAACCTGTGAAAGCGAGCCATGTCCAAACCGATCATCGTTTTCGATCTCGACGGAACCCTTGTCGATACCGCTCCTGACTTGCTCGACAGCCTGAACCACACGCTGGTTGCCGGCGGTCTTGCGGAAGTCGACGACACCGCCTTCCGTCGCTTCGTCGGCCAAGGTGGCCGGGTGATGATCGAACGCGCCTACACCTCGCAGCAAAAGCAATTGGCTGCCGCCGAGCACGACCGCCTGCATGACATTTTCCTCGGCCATTACACGGCAAACATTCCGGGCCGCTCGCTGCCTTACCCTGGCGTGGTTGCAGCCATGGATCGCTTCGCTTCGGCAGGCTACCTGCTCGCTGTCTGCACCAACAAATACGAAAGCCTCGCCATGGGCCTGATCGGGGCACTTGGGCTGTCCGACCGCTTCGCTGCCATCACCGGCCCTGAAACCTTCGGCATCCGCAAGCCCGACCCCAGGCACCTGACTGAAACCATCGCCAAGGCGGGCGGCGACGTGTCGCGCGCCGTGATGGTCGGCGATTCGGTTACCGACATCGATACGGCCAAGGCAGCTGGAATTCCCGTGGTGGCCGTCGACTTCGGCTACACCGAGCGCCACGTGCGTGAATTCGAGCCTTCGGTGATCATCTCGCACTATGACGAATTGACGCTTGGCATGGCACAAAAGCTGATTGACGCAGCAAGTCGCTAAAGTCGCCTTGACACGACTCCCAGCCCTCCCCTATATCGCCCGAACGTTCGGCCCTTAAGGCCTCGGACGGGCGATTAGCTCAGCGGGAGAGCACACCCTTCACACGGGTGGGGTCGCAGGTTCAATCCCTGCATCGCCCACCATATTTTCAAGCACTTAGCCACGTCGCAAATCTCCCTTTTACAGTTTCAGCACAGTCTCACCTGAGGGCTGTTCAGCGTTTGATCCTGCTGCCCGCCTAAGGGAGGCCTTCTAAGGGAAGCATTCGAAACCGATGACGTCGGGCTGTTGCGGCATAGCGCTCCGCCAAACAATCGTTGGCACACAGTCACGTAGCCATTGCACAGCCCCTTCCCTCTTCTTAACCGCGCATCAATCCATTGATCTAATTGCAAACGGGGCCTTCAAGGCGCAACGTTCGTAATTGGGCGGATGGAGCGGCCGACGCGACGCCGGACATCCACTAAATGAGTGTGGCGTCGGCCATCCGCCAACTTCCCCAGCAGCAATCGGTGGACAGAAATCACCACCACCTTTTGGTGGGTGGGTTTGGCGGCGCCGGACCTGCCTCATCAAGTCCGCGCCCCGCTAGACGGCAGAGCTGAAACGACTGCCCTTGACCGCTTACATTACCGCCCCATCTTTTTGGCAACTGCCGAAGGTCGGCAGTTTTCGCTTGCTCAAAAGACGCCCAAGAAAATGGAGGAAGTGATGAAAGCCAAGGCTTTCAGTCGCCCGCTATTCGTCAAGCACGAACACGTCACTTGCGAAATCGCCTGCATAACCGACGCAATCGCCTTTCTGACCGATTGGCCAGAGACACGCCGAGGACCGATCTACAGCGTAGCCGCGCGCGCTTGCCATGCAGCACGCAACGGTCAATTTCCAGTCGAAGGCGCGCGTAGTGCTGTGCAGAGTTTTGCAAGGTCGGCAAACATCCTTGAGCAAAACCCCATGTCGGTCGAGGCATGGATGGTCGCGACCAAAAGCAGACGCGGCGGCCTGCCGGTCTGACGGGTGACGCGATATTAGATGCTTGGAGCCCGCGCGGCGTCGGTGCGTGCCATCGCGTCCTTCAGCCGTGCGTCGCGGTCGTAGACATCGCCGAAATATTCAACCTTGCCGTTGAAGTCAGGCCAGGCGGTGAAATAGGCGACATAGACCGGGATCTTGCGCGTGACCTTTTCAGACGAGTGGCCCTGTTTCAGCTTTGCCGCAATATGATCTACATCGGTGCCGAGCACGGCGGCCGCCATGCCGCGCGGATCGGAAAGACGGATGCAGCCATGGCTGAAGGCGCGGTTGTCGCGGTCAAACAGCGCCTTTTGCGGCGTATCGTGCATGTAGATCGCATGCTTGTTTGGAAACAGGATCTTGAGTTCGYCCAGCGCATTGGCCTCGCTCGGCGCCTGGCGCACGCTAAAAGGCACCTTGGCGCCATACTGGCCCCAGTCGATCGCTGACGAGGGAATGCGCCTGCCCTTGGAATCGGTGACCTCGTAGCCTGCCCGGTCGAGATAGGACGGGTCGCTACGCAACCGCGGCAGCATCTCGTTGACGATGATCGACTGCGGCACCCCCCAGTAAGGGTTGTAGTCGACCTGCTCGATATCGTCCTGGAAGAAGCTGGTCTGGTTGGTGGACTTTCCGATCACCGTCTTCATCTTGAGCTTCTCGACGCCGCCATCGATGTAGCTAGCAGTGTAGGCCGGCTGATTTATGAAAACGCGTGGACTACCCAGATCGGACGGCAGCCAGCGTAGCTGTTCAAGCGCGACCAGGACCTTGTCGAGACGATCAGCCTTGGATGTGCCGGCAAGGATCGACACGGTGCGTGGACCAACGACGCCGTCGGCCTTGAGCCCTGCCCGCTTCTGCACGGCCTCGATGACAGGTACCAGTTCAGAAGAATAGTCTTCGCTGTTACCGAGCCGGGCAAGGGTTTCGCCATATTCGCCACCCATCTCGTCATCGAGATCGCGGGCAATGAGATGCAAAAGCTTGGGAAGCTCGGGGTTGGTCTCGCCCGGCTTTAGCAGCAGCTTGGGGTCAACGACGATGTCGTTTTCCTCACTCGCTCTCAACGCCTCGAGCTCGACGCGCAGCGCCTTGTATTCCGGGTTTTGCGGGTGCTTTGATTCAAGGAAGGCGCGGACATCTTGCGCCTGGCTGAGCGCCTTGAGCGTGGCCACCATGTCGAGCGGCTTGGGCGCGAAGTCGTAATAGCCGGAGATGCGGTTCGGATCGATCCTGCCGCCTTGCGCATCATGCACGTAGCGCAGCGCGCGCGCCGACATCGCCATCTCGAATCGAATCAGCGTCTTCAGCCGGCCAGCCGCGTCGTCAGCCGGGTAAGTGGCTGGCGGCACCGACACGGCATAATCTGCCGGCATCAGCCCATGGCTGGCGGCGTCGCTCAGTGTGCGGATCGCGTCTTCGGCACGGCTGTTGGCCGTGTGATCGCTCACCCAGATGAAATCGGGATTGGCCGAATAATAATCGAGTAGCGCCTTGGCGATGTCTTTTTCGGCAACGAGGTCGAAGCCGTTGAGGCCAGCGAGCGCTTCGCGGAAAGCGGTACCGGCAAGCGACGGGTCCAGCGATACCGATTGTGTGCCGGCGACCAGCTTGGAAAAATCGACCATCACCATCGGGTCGGTCTTATAGGTGTAGTAGGACGGCGCGCTGATCTTGGCTGCCGGGGCCGGCGCCCGCTTCTTCTGGTGCGAAGGGGCTTGAGGGAATTCGGCTTGTGGCTGGCGCGGCTCGCGGCTGTTCGTGCCGCCGAAAAGCATTTGGAACAAGCCCTGCGCGCCCGCCTGCGGGGCTCCCATGGCGAGCGTCGCGGCCAGGGCGGCCAGCGGAAGCGAAATCGGCTTTTTCAGGAAAGAAAACGTCATAAAACACCCAACCTTGCCGGAAATTGCATTGGAATCCTATGCACCGGGGGAAGAATTCCTGTCGCCGAATGGCTGATGTAAGGCGCGACTGTCTCGATTCATACCGATAACGTTAAGCTTCCATAAATTTCCCGATAGCTGTTGCCGAACAGTTTCACATCATCGTGAGGTTGCCGGGCCACTGGCATGATGCAGCCGGGATGACAGGCCTTGCTGCTTCATGCGATCAATTGGCCGATAAGGATGGCGTTGAGCAGGATTGGCGCGAGGGCAAGATGAAAAAGGGCTACAGGGAACTGCTCGACGAGGCCAATGCGGTGGTCGAGGTGGTGTCGCCGGAGGAAGCGGCAACGCTGCTTGACGATGCCGAAACCGTCTTTGTCGACCTGCGCGATCCGCGTGAAGTCGAGCGCGAAGGCAAGATTCCAGGGGCCCAGCACTGCCCGCGCGGCATGCTCGAATTCTGGATCGACCCGGAGAGCCCATACCACAAGCCGTTCTTTTCCAGCGGCAAAAGTTTCGTCTTCTTTTGCGCTGGCGGCTGGCGTTCGGCAGTGGCCGCCAAGACCGCTCAGGAGATGGGGCTGGAGCCAGTTCGCCACATTCTCGGCGGCTTCACCGCCTGGCGTGCAGCGGGCCTGCCGACCGAACCGGGCGACAAGAAAAGCTGAGGCCTGGACCGCCATGGCGAAAGCCTTTCCGAGCGCTTGACCTCGCCCCAAGGGCTGACCCTAGACATGCGCTCATGACCGATTCTTATCTTCTCGCAGGGCGTTTCGGAGCCGCCACACGACTGTCGCCAAAGGCGTTGCGGCTCTATGCCGAACAAGGCCTGCTGGCGCCGGCCTATGTCGACCCGCAAACAGGCTATCGCTACTACGCACCCGAACAGGCGCCGCGTGCACGGCTGATCGCAAAGCTGCGCCGGCTCGGCCTGCCAGTGGCCCGCGTTGCACGGCTCGTCGAGCTCGCGCCTGAGGCGCGCGTCGTCGAGCTACAAACATGGCTGGCCGCGCAAAACGACCTGTTGGCCGAGCAGGCTGAAGGTGTGCGGGCGCTTGCCCGGCAAGCCGATGGCGGTGAACCGGCATTGGCCAAGGCGATCGGTCTGCGCGAGATAGCGACCAGCAAGGTCGTGTCGCGCCAGCGCCAGGTAAGCGTCGAGGTCCTGGACGATTTCGTCGCCCGCGCCGAGGCCGATATCCGCGCGCATCTGCATGCCCAGGCATTGCCGAACGACGGGGCAATGAGCGTGCACTTTCACGACGTCATCAGCCGCGACAGCGAAGGCCTGGTCGAGGTCGCCATCGCCTATGAAGGGAGCATCGAGCCTGCCGGCGACTTGCGTATCTGGCTGCAGCCGGCACGGCGCGAGGTCTACATGCCGGTGCCCAAGGCCTATGAGGATTTCCCGCCCATCTTGCGCGTCTACGACACCCTTGAAGCGTGGCTCGACGCGCGAAGCGATTTGAGCTGCACCGACAGTCCCTACGAGACCTATCCCGGAACCGGCGGCGCGCGTTTCGACGTCGTCTATCCGATCACCCCGCAAGAGAGCTTGCCATGACGCATTTTTCGTACACGGGCTCCGGCCCGTATTGCTACGCCAATTCCTTCGCCATGATGTTCGGGGCCGATTCTCCCTCGACCGCTGTCATCGAAGTCGCGACCGGCAGCCCGTTCGGCATGCAACTAATCGGCGGAACGATGCCATTCTTCGATCCATACGGCTGGGATCCCGAGAAAGGTTTTGAAGACGCGCTTTCGGCAATTGGCTGGACATCGACTGTTACCCAAGGCGGAGACGCCGGCGAAGCCCTGGCCCGCCTCAAGGCGGCTCTCGCTGGCGGGCCGGTCTGGATTGGTCCTGTCGAGATGGGGCACCTCCGTCACCAGCCGGGCATGCGTGGGCCGATCGAGGCCGATCACTATGTCGTTGTCCTGGAAGTCGATGACGAATGCGTTTTGATGCATGACCCGCAGGGTTATCCCTATGCCTGCCTACCGATCGCCGACTTCATCGCCGCATGGAGCGCCAAGACCCTGACCTACGGCACGCCTTACACGATGCGGACCGGGTTCAATCGCATTGCCAAAGTCACCGAGGTGGACATCATCAAGGCGTCCATCCCCGCAGCAATCCGCTGGCTGTCAATGGAAGGCGATCTCGGCATGCCCGCAGGCAGCCTCGGCAATGGCGAGGCTGCTGAAGCACTGGCGGCAAGGATCGAGACCGGATGCGACGACGAGTTGCGAGGTCACATGATCCATTTCGCGGTCCGGGTCGGCGCCCGCCGCGCCGCCGACGCCGCGACTTGCCTGGCGCGAGCCGGATATGCCGGGGCGGCACAGATCGCCGGCAAGCAGGCGCGCCTCATCGGCGCGATGCAATATCCGCTGGTTGTCGGCAACGACGTTGTTGCGGCGGCGGCTCTTCGTGATCTGGCGCCCACCTACGACATGCTGCGAACTTCTTTGCTGAAGCCAATCTGAACGCGGGCGCGGGCCTTCGCTAGTGAACGGTGGCGAGTTCAGGCGCGTCAGCCAGGAAGGCGACCGCCTCATCCACCACCGTCGCAGCGGACAAGATGCGCCTGTGGCCGAGCCCGTCGGCCCAGAACAGCCTGACATGGCTGCCCGCCCCTGCCATGGCACGCGCTTCCGTCGCCGGCACCTCCCTGTCGTCTGGCGCATGGATGACGAGGGTCGGAACATTGAGCCGCATCAGCAGCCTGGAGCTGACGAAATGGCTGATCGGCGTGCCGGTGACGCGCTCGACCTGGCTTGCGATGGCGCGTTGCGATTTTGGCCCGAGCTTGATGTAGCGGCCAAACTCCTCAAACAGTCTGGGCATCGAATCGGGCGCTGAAATCAGCACAAGCCGTCCTGCCGCCAGCGGCGCGAAACCCTTGACCGTGCCGGTAGCCGCGTTGACGGCCACCGCCCCGCCGAAGGAATGGCCGACAATCGCTTCGAAAGGACCAAACCATTGGGCTGCGAGGTTGACGGCTTCGACCGCCTTGGCCATGTCCAGCGCCCGGCCGAGCGAGCCGCCATGGCCCGGCAGGTCGACTGAGATCACCCGATAGCCGGCATTCCGGTAGCCTTCGATCAGCGCCCGCATATATTCGGTGCGCGAGCGCCAGCCATGGATGACAAGCACTGTGCCTCGGTCGCTGCGCTCCTGAGCCCGACGAAACTCGTGCATGGCGACGCAGCCGCGTTGCGTCTTGATTCGGTGATGGCGGGCCTCCGCCATGAAATCGGACGCCTTGGCGATGGCGCGCTTTTCGCCTTCGGACAGCGACCGTTCGCTTGGCGTGCGCCGGAAAAGCTCGAAAGCCACACGGCCGGCGAGACGCGGCGAAACCAGCTCGGCCATACCGAACAGCCGCCGGATGACCTTCAGCCCGATTGATGCCATAGTGATTGTCCATCCATAAGTTCAATCATGAACATAATAGTTCAATCATGAACAATAAGCAAGATTTGCCGTGGGACAACCCGCGATTCCGCAACTGGGTCGCGGTGGCGAAAGCGTGCCACTCGATGGAGCGTGCCTTGGCGAGCGCGCTGCAGCCGCATGACCTCAAGCCGGCACAGCTCGATGTGCTGATGAACCTGTACCGCCATCCCGGCATGTCGCAGCACGACCTCGCCCGCAAGCTTTTGGTCGGGCGCTCGAACATCACCATGCTGTTGCCGCAACTGGAAAAGCGCGCGCTGGTAAGCCGCGAGGCCGACGCCAAGGACCGCCGCATCATGCGGCTGACGCTGACCGGAGACGGCGAATCTCTGTTGATGCGGGCGCTGAAGACCTATGGCGCGCTGATCGAAAAGGCGATGAGCGCTTCGACCCCTGAGCAATGCGACCTGATTGGCGCGCATATGCTGCGCGTCGCCGACGCCCTGAAGGAATAGCTGCTCAGGCTGGTGCCCTGGCAGCCCGCCTGCCCCGTGGCACGTCGGCCTTGCCTATCGACCTGACATAACCGAGTACAGCCGCGCCGAGGCCTGTCGCCAGGATCCACCATGCCGGTCGGATGGTGTAGGAAAACTGCAGATTGGCCCAGAGCACACGGCTGGGCGGCACGCCGGTGGCAAGCCCATACCACGCCGCTTCGACGAGGACAGTCGACAGAGCGGCGGCAACCCCGATGCCAATGAGCACCAGCGGCGACGTCAGGCTGAACCCGCGCCACTGCGCCAGCCGGTAAAACATCAGCAGCATGAAGAAGCCGGCCATCAAGGTCGGTTGATAGACGTCGGCTTTGGACTGCATGAAGAAATGCAGCGCCGCCAGGATGCCGATGCCATAGACGATCTTGTGCAGCCGGTTCCAGTTGCGCCCGAGCTTCTTGATCGCCGCATCAGTCGACGTCGCACCAAGGATGGCCAGTCCAAGCAGCGCGACAAAGCCGATGGTGAGATAGATGCGCAGCGCGATCTCGCTGACCACGCGCAGCACATCCCAATTCTGGTCGAAAAAATAGAGCACCAGATGCCCGAGCGCGTAAGACAACGCCGCCACCCCGAGCATGCGGCGGATGAGGATCAGCTTCGGCCATTGCCCGATGCGGCGCAGCGGCGTGACCGCCAGAGACAACAAAAGGAGACGGATCGCCCAGTCGCCGGTTTCATGGATCGCCGCCGTGAACGGTCGCGGGCCAAGCAGTGTGCCAGCGCCGGCCCCTTTCGGAAAGCCTGCCAGCGCGTAGTAGGCAAGCAGCAAGACCGGCACCAATGTGCCGGCAAATGCCGTAGCCTTCAGCGGCGAAAATTTTCCGGCACGGTCTGTCCAAGGCGTCATGCGAAAGCTCCAGCAGTTTTGCCGGTATACGTCGCCAAAGCCGCCGGAGTTACACCGACGGCTATCACTTTGTTTTGAGGCCTAGCGATCAGCCGCAAGCAGAAGCATCATCGGCCGCAGCCGCTCTTCCGCCAATGCCGGCCACGCCTCGATCTGGGCATCGCTCGGTCCCCACTCCTGGACATGGGCGATGGTGAAGCCACGGCCGATCAACAAATTGAGATAGGTGCCGATCGTGCGATGCTGTTTGATCACCCCCTTGGCGAGCCAATTGGTGTTGCGTTGACCCTCCACCTGATAGTTTTCGATAGGCCAGGTCTTGTTGCCGCTGGCATCGACCGACCAGCCAGGATGCGTCGGCGCGGTGTAGATCGGGTGCTCCACGGAGGCGACCAGCCGACCGCCGGGCACAAGCGCGCGATGCACATTCGTCAACATCGCGGGCAGGTTTTCGATGTAGTGGAAGGCAAGCGAGCTGTAGGCAAGATCGAATGAGGCTTCCGGCAGCGCGAGCTTTTCGAGGTCCGCGCGTTCATAGGTGATGCCAGCATCGGGCGTCATCTCTCGGGCACGGGCCAGCATTTTCTCCGACACGTCGAGGCCGAGCACCTCGGTAGCGCCCTGCTCGCGTGCCCAGCGGCTAAACCAGCCAAAACCGCAGCCGAGATCCACGACTTTGCGGCCTTCGAGGTCAGGGACCAGCGCGCGCAAAGCCGGCCATTCCGGCGCGCCCGCCAAACCTTCGACAGATCGGTTGAGGCCGCTATAGCCTTCGAAGAAATCGGGATTGTCGTAGATGTTCTGGGTCATGGACGTACTCACTGGGAGGCAGCTACCTACCACATCGATTTCTTGGCACGCTCGGGCCATTCGCGATCGTATGTTTCGCCGTCGATGTTTTCGCGGCTGGTGACGGAAAGGATTTGCCCAGGCGTCGGCAGCGATTTCGGGTCGACATGCCGTTCGGGGTTCCACAGCTCGGAACGCACGATGGCGCGGGCACACTGGAAATAGACCGCATCGACTTCGATCACAGTCACCGAGCGCGCCGGCTTGCCTTCAACTGTGAAGGACGCGCACAGCTCGGCATCGATGCTGATGTGGGCGCGACCGTTGACCCGTAGCGTCGTGCCCGACCCCGGCACAAGAAACAGCAGCGCCACGCGCGGGTCGCGGATGATGTTCTTCAGCGAATCCGCTCGATTGTTGCCGCGCCTGTCGGGCATCATCAGCGTGCGCGCATTGTGAATACGAACGAAGCCGGCCAGATCGCCGCGCGGTGAGCAGTCGAGCCCCTCAGGTCCGCTGGTTGCCAAGGACACAAAGGGCGAAGCCTCGATGAAGGCGGCGTATTCGGGAATGACGTGGTCGAGCTCCTTGACCAGCGACGTTTCGCCGGGAAGGCCGTAAAGCGCTTCGAGTTGTTCCACCGTTGATATGACCGACATCGCCTGCCCCTCTTGCGTTGCTCCTGCCGCACTTAGCCGGCCAATGTGAACCGCCGAAGACAGTTACCGCTCGCGGCTCAGCCCCTTTTTCGCCAGCTCGTCGAGATACTCCTGCCAGCGCTTGTCCTTCTCGTGGCTAAGCGTGTGCAGGTAATTCCAGGTGAAGATACCGGTGTCGTGGAAATCGTCGAAGGTGATACGCACAGCGTAATTGCCCACTGGCTCGATCTTGAGGATCGTAACCTCTTTCTTTCCCGGAACCGTCACGCGCTGTTCCGGTGAGTGGCCCTGCACCTCGGCCGAGGGCGAAAGCACACGCAGCAACTCGGCTGGCAGCTCGGAGGGGCGATGGTCGGGAAAGGTCACCGTCAACAGCTTGCGGTCCTTGGAGACCCTCAGTTCTTTCGGTGYCGTCATGATCCGTCCTGCAATTTTGAACTGCCTTTCACTACTGCGCTTCGAACGCTGCGAAAAGCACTATCCGCCGCGCTAATGTGACAAAGCGAGCGACGCTACCCCAGGGCAAGAAACTTTCATCTTGATTGACAGGCTCAAGCGTACAACATAGCCG